>CAZDZQ010000010.1:0-81928 GCA_964509985.1 uncultured Candidatus Peribacteria bacterium | reverse complement strand
TTAAGCTTGATATATCTTGTTTTTTCTCAAAATTTTTAATTTCTATGTCATCTGCTTTTGACAAAAAAACTTGAAATCCAATATAAAATAAATATATTGCTCCAATAATTTTTATAATATTAAACAGTAATATTGATTTTGAAATAATCAAAGCAATTCCTGCCAAGCAATACGTAATATGAACGGCTATTCCTAAACCTAAACCAATGGCCGTATAAACCCCTGTTTTTCGAGAGTATTGCAATGATTGTCGTACTACCATAAAAAAATCGGGACCTGGTATTACCAGTGCAAGTAAAAGCATAAATGCGATTGATGCAATTAACGGTATATATTCAAAAAACATATTTGATTATTAAATTCAATTAAATTATTCCTACAAAACCATCGCCATTCTTGCCTCCAATAATTCTTCACTTCCAATATCTTTTCTATAAAAAAGAGGACCAGAAAATGCTTCAATTGCTTTATCTGCAAGTTTTTTAGCTTCTTTAAAATCATCATGAATCCCTACAACACCAATAGCTCGAGAACCTCCAAGTTTCAATTCTCCACTGTTCTCATCTTCATATACAGAAGCATAAAAAACTTCTACTCCGTTATAATCTTCATCAAGTTTTAAAGTATCTAATAATTCTTGATTTACTGTAACCACTTTATGTTTTACCGAATTTGTAGGGTATCCTTCAGGAACAAGATATTTACACACCGTTGCTTTGTTATGATATTCAACTGTTAACTCATCAAGTTTTTGATTTATAGCATATTCAAATAAATCTACTGCATCAGATTTTAAAAGAGGTAATGCATTTAACGCTTCTGGATCACCAAATCGAGCATTATATTCAATAAGTTTTGCGCCTGTTTTTGTTCGCATAAATCCACCATACATCACTCCACAAAAATGCTCACCAGTTTCTTCTTTTACAGCTTTCATTACTTTTTCTGTAATTTTCACAGCTTCTTTAATATTTTCATTTGTAATAAATGGAAGCTTGTTTGAAAAAGAAATTGTACCCATTCCTCCTGTGTTTGGTCCTTTGTCTCCATCAAATGCTCTTTTATGGTCTGCAATTGTTGGCATTGGAATTATTGTTTTTCCATCTGCAATACATAAAAGAGAAAATTCTGGTCCTTCTAATTTTTCTTCAATAACTAATTTTCCTGATTTTTGCAAAATATCTAATGCAATTTTTGCTCCCTCTTCATGTGTTTCAAAATGATCATCTTGAACAAAAACACCTTTTCCTCCACATAATCCATCGTCTTTTACCACAAATTTAAATTTGTCTTTAATTTCAGAAACACAATATGTTTCAAGTTCTACTTCTTGCCCAGATACAAAATTTCTAAATTCTGGATTTCCTTCAATATTATATTTTTTTAAAAGAGATCGAGTAAATCCTTTTGAACTTTCAAGCTGTGCTGGCTTTTGAGTAGGTGCAAAACTTTTAATTCCAACTTTTAAAAGTGCATCTACTGCTCCTGCGCCAATAGGATCATCAGGTCCAATTATTGCGAAATCTAAATTTTCTATATTTTTTGCAAAATTTTGTAATGCTTCAAATTGAGTATCTTCTCCAAAATTTCGCTCTGAAGTAATAATAAATTCTTTTGCTAATTTTGATATAGCAGGATTGTTTGCATTAAAAAATCCATAAATTTCAACTTCATATTTGTCAGATTTTTTTAATGCTTTTGCAATTGAATGCTCTCGTCCTCCATTTGCAAGAAGCAAAATTTTTTTAATTTGTTTTGTCATATTTAAAATGATGAATTATTTATTAGTAATACTATAACCTATTATGCTCCAAATTTACTTTTAAATCTAGAAAAAAACCAAAAATGTCCATTTAAAAACATAAATAATAAAATTCCAAAACTTATCATCAACAATAAAAACCCTTCAATAGGAATAAATCCTAAAATATCCGGAGTAGCTCCCCATCGTAAAAATTCCAGCAAAAATAATATAAAAAATAATACAGAAAGCACAACACCACCAACAATTCCATTTGGCCACGATTCATCAATATATTTTTCCCACAAGCTATATGCAAAGAAAAATAACAATAATAATAAAATTGCTTCGTAAAATTGAACAGGAAAAACTTCTCCAGAAAATTGAACTCCTATCTTATTATAACTCACTGTCAACGGAAATCCCTCTGGAGCTGGTTTTCCATAATTTTCTCCAGAAAAAAATTCTCCAAAAGAATAACATGCAAGAAAAAAAACAGAAGGTAATGCAAACACATCAAGCCAAGACAGAGGTCTTTCATTTTTTACAAAACATAACAATAAAAATATTAAGAAAAAACCAGCCAAAGCCCAAATTAAATCTATCCCACCCTGCCAAAATGCAAAAAATACTTCAATTTTTATCCACAATTTTTCATACCAATGAGAAACTTCCAATATCTTTTCTGAAATAACAAATGCCAAATCTGTTAATACAACTCCTAAGCGACCTGCAAATAAAGCAGAAACAGATAATAACATAAGATTATCACTTAAAAATAAAAGTGATAATTGCCTTTCATGAACGGTTCTTGTTAGCATCCAAACTGAAATAAAAAATCCCAGCATTGTAAAAAGTAATGAAGCTGTTATTTCAAAAATTCCGACTGTAAAAAGAAGATTTTGCATATTTTTATATTTACGAATATTTTATATAAATCTTTTAAAAGAGTATCATATTTTTTAAAATTACAATAAACTAATAATATTTTTAGATTTTTTGTCTATTTCATCTCTTTCAAATTTTGCAATAGAATCAAAAACAACCCCAGCTCCAGCTTGAGCAAATGCAGAATTTTTATGAATAAATAATGAACGAATAGCCAAAGATAGTTGCATGTCTCCAGTTATACTCCAATATCCTACCCCTCCTGCATAAGGACCTCTGGCTTTTTTTTCGTGTTTTTGCAAAATTTTTAACGCTTCAATTCGTGGTGAACCAACAACTGTTCCCATTGGGAAATTGCTGAGTACTGCTTGTAGCGATGAAATTTCTGGTTGAATTTTTCCAACGACTCGTGAAACTAAATGCTGAACATGTGAATATTTTTTTAAAGCCATAATTTCTTCAACTTTTACACTTCCAAATTCACAAACTTTTCCTAAATCATTTCTCGACATATCCACCAACATCAAATGCTCTGCTACTTCTTTTTCATCTGAAAGCATTTTTGCCGAAAGTTTTGCATCTTCTTGAGGTGTGTTTCCTCGAGACCGAGTTCCTGCGATTGGATATGTTTCTATTCGTTTTCCTTGAATTTTTGCAATCATTTCTGGCGAAGATCCAATAATTTTTCTATTTTCAAAATTGATAAAAAACATGTTTGGTGATGGATTTGTTTTTCTCAATTTTTTATAAAATTCTATTTCAAATTTTTCATCTTTATTATCAGCTCTCTCTATTTCATAATTAAATTTTCTGGATGGAACAATTTGAAATACATTTCCTGCATAAATTTCTTTTTTGCATTCTTCAATATATTCATCCATTTTTTCATCTGAAAAACTTACTGATTTTTTCAAAACATTATATTTAATGTTTTTATTTATTTCTTGCTTATCAGAATTGTTATTATTGTTTTCTAACAATTCTAAAACCTCTTGAAATCTATCTTCTTCTGTAAATACATATTCTAATTCTTCTGTTTTTCTATTATAAATTAATCCATCTAAGTATAACCCAAATTCAACATCATAAAAATCTGGATGTGATTGTAAATCTAAACTTTTTTCTGTGTATTTTATTGCTTCAAAATTAATATGCCCAACCAATCCACCAACAAATCCACTTTCTTTGGTATTTGCAACCAAGTTTTGATATGGCTTAAATTGCTCCTCCAACCATTCAAATGGATTTTCTTTTTTTCCTTGAGATATTCCGTCAATAAAGACTTCAAAATCTTTTATTGCAAAAATTGTTTTTGGAGAGAATCCTAAAAATGAATTTTGATTCCATTCATCATCACCAAGACTTTCTAGAAAAAAGAAATTTTTATGTTTTTTTGAAATAATAGAAAATATATCAACAAGATTTGCATGATTTAGAATTTTTCGTCGTCTAATTTTAAGAGGAGAAGTATTATCAGATGATAAAAACTTTTTTTCTTGTAAATGAGATTCTGCAATAATTGCACGCAAAATTTCTTCTGCAGTATCCGCAGAAAACCCCATTTCTTCCGCTATATTTCGTTTTTCAGAAATTAATTCTTTTTCACGATTTGGATCATAAATACTCATATTATTTTCATATTTCCATTTCACAACTTCTTCTACAAGTTTTAATCTTTCCACAATACACTCAAACATTTTTGTATCTACCTCATCAATTTTTTTTCTAATATCTGTTAAATTCATAATTTATTATATTTATTTTTTATATTATAATTAGACTATAACTCTTTGGCTCTATTTTTTGCAGAAATCATTCCGCCTTGGAATATTTCAGATAAACCATTTTTTTCAAAATAATCAAGAGCAGCCTCAGTTGTTCCACCTTTTGATGTAACTTTTTCTCGTAAACTTGTAAAATTATCTGTTTTATTTTTCAAAGCTTTTTCTGCCAACAATCCAGCTCCCAACAGTGTATTCAATGCTATATTTTCAGAATCTTTTTTTGAAAATCCAAAATTTTCACCTTGCTCTGCCATAGACTCCAATAATCTAAAAAAATACGCAGGACCACTTCCAGAGAGTGCTGTAATATAATTTATTTTTTCTTCTGTTTCACATTCTATAGCCAAGCCAAAACAGTTTATCATATTTTTTATATATGAAATATTTTCATTATTTTCTGTAACTTTTTTAGACATAAAATAGCCTGAAACACCTTTTCCCACCAACAACGGAGTATTTGGCATAATTCTTACAACAGAAGTAATTCCAGAATTTTCTTGAATATCTAAAACTGAAATTCCTGCAGCTATAGACAATAAAATCACATCTTTTTTAAATAAATTTTTATTTTTCCACTCTAATAATAAATCTCGAAGTGGCTGAGGTTTTGTTGCCAAAATAATAATATCTGCTTTTGGAATAAGCTCTTTAACATTTGCAGAAATTTCACAATTTTGTTTTTCAAAAAAATCTAAATTTTTTTCCCAATTATCACTTACTAAAAAATTTTGAGGTGTAATAAAATCGTTTTGAAGTAAGGCTTTTCCAATCGCACTTCCCATATTTCCAGCACCAATCAACAATACTTTTTTATTTTTCATAAAATTTATTTATTTATTATTTATAATTATCTGCTAACCTCGGATATTCCCGTTTCCAACAATAACATATTTGGTAGAAGTAAGAGCTTCAAGAGCAAAAGGACCTCTAGCATGAAGTTTTTGTGTAGAAATACCTATTTCTGCACCCAATCCAAATTGAGCCCCATCTGAAAACGCTGTAGACGCATTGTGATACACACATGCTGCATCTACATCTTGTAAAAATTTTTCTGCATTTTCTTTATTTTCCGTAACAATACTTTCAGAATGCCCCAACGAATATGTTTGAATATGCTCAAGTGCTTCATCTATATCATCAACAATATGCAATGTAATTTCATAACTCAAAAATTCTCGAGAAAATAATTCATTAAGAAATTCTGGAGTTATTTCATCTAAATTATCTAAATTATACAAATTATTAATAAAATTTATTTTCACATTATTTTTTTCTAATTTTGGAACAATATATTCTAAAAATTTTTCTGCAATATTTTTATGAATTAAAACAGTATCAAGTGCATTACAAACAGAAACTCTTCTTGTTTTTTCATTGATAATAATATTTTTTGCCATTTCAAAATCAGCGCTTTCGTCCACAAAAGTATGCACAACACTTGCACCCGTTTCAATAACTGGAACCAGCGAATTTTCAGATACAAATTTTATTAGCCCCTTTCCTCCTCTTGGAATTAGTAAATCTATTTTTCCCTTTGCTTTTAACAATTCAGCAGTATCTTCACGACTTGCATTTTCTATTAAGTGTACAGCATGTTCTAAATCATATTTTTGTAAAACTGTTTTAAAAATTTTTGCCAATATTTGATTTGAAAATTCTGCCTCTTTTCCTCCTTTCAAAATAATGGCATTTCCACTTTTAAATGCCAAAACAGAAGCATCTATTGTCACATTTGGTCTCGACTCATAAATCATAGCAATCACCCCCAATGGAACTCTTATTTTTTTTATCAAAATACCAGAATTCATTTTTTGAGACGAAATTTCCTCACCTACAAAATCATGCAAAGTTGCCACATTTTTTATATCATCAGATATTCCAATAATTCTTTCTTTTGTAAGCAATAATCTATCTATCATATCTAAATTGTCAGAATTATTATTTTCTTTAAAACTAATAATATCTTTTTTATTCTCTTCTAAAATTTTATCAGTGTTTTTTAACAATTCTGCTGATAATTCAAGCAACATTTTATTTTTTTCTTTTGTAGAAAGCTTTGCTATTTTTCTTGATACTTTTTTTGCATTATCAAATATTTCTGTAAAATTTCTCATATATAAAGTAAAAAAATCATCATCTAAATTAAACACACAATACACTTATTTTTTCATTATTACTAATTATAAGTACCTATCTATTATCAATTACAATCTTTCTATAAACCAAAAAAGTGCGAAACATATAGTTATCACAGAAAAAATATTCAATATTATATTTCCATATTTTTGATTTCTAAATAACCAAATAATAGGAAAAGCAATCATTATTATAAATAATTGACCAAGTTCAACCCCAATATTCATAGAAAAAAGAGGAAGTAAATAATTTGAGCTAGAGATATTTAATTCTGTAAAACCTCCTGCAAAACCTAAACCATGAAATAAACCAAAAATAAAAATAATAAAGATATGCCAATTTAAACTATGAGAAGAATATTTTTTATAATTTAAATATATGGCTGTTAGAGTTGTTACTATAATTGACCCCGCTATAACAGGCTCTACAATTTTTGAAGAAAGAGTAATGATATTTAATCCTGCTAAAATCAAAGTAATAGTATGAGAAAGAGTAAACATAGATATAAGAATAAGCATTTTCCTTAATGCAAATGGAAGCAATAACAAAGAAATTACAAATAAAATATGATCTGCGCCACTTAAAATATGAACAACTCCAACATTTATATATGTTTTTATTTTTTCCCATGTTGTTTTTTTATCACTTATTTTTTTATCAGAATTTTCATATTTTAATTGTAAAGCGTTTTGTAAAAATATATTTTTATCTTGAGATGTTAATTTTGAGAAATTTGGATTATCTTGTAAAGCCTGCTCTGTTAATTCATTTAATTTTTGAGTAGAAGAATCTGAAACTGTTTGAATTTCTCCATTTTTTTGTATATCTAAATATTCTTGGGAAGGCGCAAAAACATCGAAATTAGGATCATACAATTTGTTTTTTGTAGATTCTTCAGACATATATTCTTCTATAGAATATCCATATTGTTTAATAAAAAAATTATTTAATTCTTCATCTGTTACATTAGGATTTTGTTCTATAAATTCAACTACTTCTTGAGGTAAAAGAGCATGAGAAAATACTTCTGTTTTTAGAAAAAAAACACTAACAATACTTAAACTTATCAAAAACAATATACCAAACTTATTAAATTTAAATTTTATTAAATTTAAATACTTACAAAGTGTACCAAGTGGTAAAATATCAAAAAACATATAAATTATAAATATAGAAATAATAATAGATAATAATCTTACACCTAAAAACTTATAATCAAGTTATCATTAAGTTATGCATTTATTAAGTATTATTTAAATAATTCTCTTGCTATTTCAAGCAAGAATTATGATAATAAAAAAGACTTACAGTTATATGTCATTTTCAAGGCGCCATCGTCTAGGGGTTAGGACACAGGATTCTCATTCCTGTAACTGGGGTTCGATTCCCCATGGCGCTACCACGAAATACGAATTCCCTATTTTATTAATTTATTTTTCACAATATATATGCCAATTATTAAATCTTCAAAAAAAAGAAACAAACAAGCAAAAGTTCGAGCAGAACGAAATAAACCAGTTAAATCTCGATTTTTAACAATGGTTAAAAATATTATAGCTTGGGCAACAGAAGGAAATAAAGAAAAAGTAAATACTCATTTTGACGAAGCTCAAAAAGCTGTAGATATGGCAGCTAAAAATAATATTATCCATAAAAACAAAGCAGCTCGAGCTAAATCTCAACTTGCTGCAGCTAAAAAAGCAGTATCTGCATAATCTAGCACTTTCAATAAATATTATTTAATACAAAAAAAACCATGAATTATTTTCAAGGAGCTGTTCACGAATTAAAAAATGTAACTTGGCCAACAGAAAAAGAAGTTATCAGACTAACAAAAATAACACTTTCATTTTTAGTATTATTCACACTTTTATTCTTCTTTACTGATTCAATTTTAAGCGGAGCATTTTCTGCTTTGTATGCCACTATATAATAACTAAGAATATCACAAAGAAACTATGACAGATATCACTAAAAATTTAGAAAATATAGACCTAGAAACAGGAGAAATATTAGAAAACAATAACACAGAAAATGAAACAAAATCAGAATCTGTAGATTATTTTGCTCGAGTTCAAAAAGGACGACAAGATTCATCTCAAGGGCGACAATGGTATGCAATTCATACATATTCTGGATATGAAGATGCTGTAAAAAAATCAATCTTAACACGAATGGAAACATTTCATATGCAAGATAAAATTTTTGATGTAGTTGTTCCAAAAGAAAGTGAGGTTCATATGCGTCAAGGAAAACCAGTATCTCGAAAAAAATGTATTTTCCCTGGATATGTTCTTCTTGATATGATTGTTACTGATGATTCTTGGTATTTGGTACGTAATACTCCAAATGTTACAGGATTTGTTGGAGCTGGAAATACACCAGTTGCAGTAACTCCAGAAGAATTTGGACTAATAGAACATAGAATGGGAGAAGAAAAACCAGTATTTAAACAAGCATTTTCAGAAGGAGATCTTGTAACTGTTAATACAGGACCATTCGCTTCATTCGAAGGAAAAGTATCTGATGTTGATATTGAAAAAGGACGACTAACTGTTATTGTTTCTGTATTTGACAGAGATACTCCAATTGAACTTGCATTTAACGAAGTTACCTCTTCGTAACAGCCATAAAATTCAAATAATACAATCAAATTTTATTCATTGTTTAAATCTTGTATGCTATCATTACTTTAGAAAAAATTACAAGATTATGGCTGCGGCGAATAAAGATCAAAAGGTATAAGCCAGAACTCAAATAGTGTATTATTACAATGCACTATTTTTTATTATATAAGCTTTAAATACGACAACAAAAGAAGTTAATGTATGGGAAACCGTAATAGGCGGAATTATTAAAAAGATTTATATATTGTATAAATGAAGGAAAATCAAATTTTATATGCCAATTCCCTACTATAACATATAAATATTAAAAAAATCAAACCAATTACAATTTACAAATTCTCTTAAATTTTCAATAATCTCTATTTCAACAAAAAAACACTTCAAAATAAATTGAAGTGTTTTTTTAGAATTCTAAACTGGTGGGAGGAGAGGGATTCGAACCCACGAAGGCATAAGCCAGCAGGGTTACAGCCTGCCCCATTTGACCGCTCTGGTATCCGCCCAGAAATAACTATTTTTTCATAATTTTGAAAATGGTGCCCGAGGAGGGATTCGAACCCCCAACCAACTGGTTCGAAGCCAGGTACTCTATCCAGTTGAGCTACTCAGGCGTGCACCATAGTTATTTTTTTACAAGTCGCCTTGCCATAATATTTTCACAAAAAACATACACTTTAGCAAGTGTTTTTTCCAAAACTTTTTTAAAATTCTTTACCAATTTATTTTATAAACCTAATAAAACAAATATTATAAATTTTGAAACAGAAAAGACTCTTGTCAAATTCTAAAAAATTAAATATAATAAAATGATACAAGTATCAAAAAAAAAGCAATAAGTATAAAAAAATGAATAATTTAAAGGATTTTGAAAATAACAATCAACATAAAAAAATTATAAATTGGGTTATTTTAGCGACTTCCATCGAAGTTTTCATCTGGGGACTCGTAGACCCCCTGTATTCAGTTTTTATAAACTCTGTAGTAGATGACTACCTATTTGTTGGTTTGATTTTTGCATTCAAGTCAGCAATTGGCTTACTTTCTATTTTTTTCTTAAATAGAATTTTAAATCATATTCCATTAATCCAAGCATTATTTATATCATACATAATGGTATTTTTTGTTTTTATTGGATTTTTTATTGCAGGAATTACACACTCTGCAATCCCCTTATTAATAGCATCCTTAATCAATGGAATTGCATTTATTTTACGAAAAAATACAAAACAAAATATTTTAATGAATGAAATTACAAAAGAAAATGCAGGTGCTATCTTAGGAAAAAATGTTGCAGCTAGTTATAGTTTTTGGGCAGCAGGAATGATTACCGGAGGATTTATATTATTTCTTGTTGAAAAAATATCTTTAGCACATGTGTATTTGGTAACTGCAGGACTATGGTTGAGTTTATATTTTTTATTTACAGAAAAAATTAAAAACTTTAAGAAGATAAATCTTAAAAATATCTGGAAAGATACAAAAGATGTTGTCATAAAAGATAAAATTTTTGTAAGCACATTTAAAAAAATGAAAACATATTCGTCAGAATTAAATTATTCAATAATACTCGTTATGTTTATGGAGATGACATCCAGAATTAGCTTGTTATTTGTTCCATTATTGGCTCAAGATTTAGGACTACCTCTCTTCCAAATTTTTCTATTAAGTGCTTTTATGTTACTTCCTATGGTATTTACATATATATTTTCACACCTTGCTGATAAATATAATAAATTAACACTTATCGTCTACGGAATCGCATTATCACTATTACCACTTATCTTTTTAACAACAACAAATCAACCAATAGAGATTGCCATTGCCAGCAGTATTATTTCATTATGCTTAGCATTACTTCAGCCTTCAGTATTGGGCCTTGCTGGAAATTTAGCGCAAGAAAATGAAAAACATTCAGTAGTACAATTGGAATTATTTTTCCAAGCACTTGGTGCAATTATTGGTTCCGTAGGACTCGGAACTATTGCAGAATTTTATGGCATACAAACAGCATTTTTATTCGTAGCCATCATTGCAACAATTTTTTTATGCATAGCTATTTATTTACATTTTCATATTGAAGGAAAATCAGATCATGAAATTTTATCAATTAGAAAAAAACAAAATGCTCCAAAATCAACATTTAGAAAAATTATAGAACATATTCATTTTGATGCCAATAGACATACTCAGTAATATATTTATTTAAAGATAGTTTTTAATATTGCTGATTATTATTTTAATATCTGTAAAAAAACTCCAATTTCGAATATATTGAGTTTCTAATGTAATGAGATCTAAAACATAAGAAGCTTGAGGTTTTTTATGAATTGAAGAAATAGGAGAAAAGATACCAGGTCTTAAAATAAACCGAGAAGATGCAAGACTTTTATCTTTTTTAAATATTTTTGAGCATTCTATTTTAGTAAATAATTTAGGACCTACAATACTAATATCTTTTTTCAAAACAGATATAAATAATAATATAAAATTGTCATATCCTAAAAAGCTAGTTTCTACTCCATTTGAAAATTCTATTTTTTTAAAAATATTTTTATTAAATAGTAACAAATAAACTATATATGGCGATGAAAATATTAAAATACAACTAGAAATTATAATATCAAATAATCGTTTTAAAAACTGTCCCCACCCAAAAAGGGAAGACTGCTGAAGTGTTAAAAATGTTGTATTTCCAATGATATCTGTTTCAATTTGTGAATGATTTATACCTATTGTTTCTAGAGAAGTTCGTAAAACGACACCTTTGTTTTGACAAAACGAAGCAAGATTTTCTGAATGTTCGATTGCCTCACATAAAAATAACTCTTGAATATTCTCTTGTATAAAAATTCTTTCTAATGAGTCAAGTTTTCCAAAAATTCTAATTCCTAATATTTCTTTTTTTTTTGATCCATACGGGGTTAATATAGCAACAGGCTTATGAATAGAATTTACTTTTAACAAATTTGTAATAATTTTTTCTGCATTTTTTCCAGCTCCAATTACAAGCATTCGTGAAATTCCAATATTCCGAGAAGCAAAATACTCAGTATATTTTTTATATGCAAAAGATATCGAAAATAAAAAGAATACAGAGAATAAAAAAAGAAGAATAATAATCCCCCTCGAAAAAAATAAATCTTGTTTAAAGTAAAATAACAATGGAAATAATGCACTAGAAGAAAGAGAAGTTAAAAAAATAATTTTAAACTCATTAAATAAATTTTTTTCTTTAACCGAGTATCTTCCTGATAAAATCAGAAGAAATATCCAAATAAATATCATAAAACTTGCCATTTGAATATATGGTTCAAATAAAAACTTAGAATGCAGAAAAGTTCCCAACCTTACTAAGTATGCAAAAATAAAGCTTATATATAACGCAATTATATCAATAATTAACAATATTAATTTTTGGTAGATTCTAAATTTCATATATAAATATTATAGTCCTAAAATTTTTTTGCTTTATATTCCAATATTCCAGAGTCTATTCGTGTCGTGTGGAAATAAATTTAATAGTATTATTTTCTTATATAAATTTTATCATAAAAAAATCATATAAACTATTTTAAGTTTAATAATTATTAATAAAAAATTTAGTTCTAAATATTACAAATATATATAAAAAAACTAACAAGAAATTAAACTTCATGATAAAATAAATTTACAAAATATTTTAATATAAAAAATTATGTCTGGACATTCAAAATGGCACTCAATTCGACACAAAAAAGGAGCAAATGATGCAGCTCGAGGAAAAATTTTTACAAAACATGCAAACTTAATAACAATTGCTGCACGAAGTGGCGGAGACCCAGAAAGTAATCCTGCTTTACGACTTGCAATTGAAAATGCAAAAAAAGAAAATACTCCAAATAAAAATATTGAAAGAGCTATAAAAAAAGGGACAGGAGAAGACAAATCTGCTGCTGCACTTGTTGAAGCTACTTTTGAAGGATATGGACCAGACGGAATTGCCATGCTTGTTGAAACATTAAGCGATAATAGAAACCGAATAGTAACAGGAGTTCGAGTTGCTTTTTCAAAAAATGGTGGAAATTTAGGAGAAAATGGAAGTGTAGCATGGATGTTTCATAGAAAAGGAGTTCTTGAAATAACACTTGAAAATACAAAAAATACTGAAGACGTAGAAATTCTAGCAATAGAAAACGATGCAGAAGATGTTATAATTAAAGAAGATAACACAAATAATACTAATGATATTGAAATTATCTGCGACTCAAAAGATGTATATAAACTTCAAGAATTATTTAATAAAGAAGGATATAACGCATCTGCAAAAGTTTCTATGGTTGCTGAAAATATGGTAAAAGTAGAAACTGCAGAACATGCAAAAAAAATATTCACACTTATCGAAGCATTAGAAGACCATGATGATATCATAGCTGTTCATTCAAATGCTGACATTAGTAACGAAATAATGGAAAAAGTTTTATCAGAATAATCTAAATAATTTGTACAAATATGCACACGCACAATCATAACCATATAAATACTCATAATCATGCAAATATTCATCATTCTGAAAATAAAAAATTTTTATTTTTTAGCCTGATAATTTCTATTTTTTTAGTAATTGCAAAATCTTTAATAGGTTTTTTAATTGGGTCTCCTGCCCTGCTTGCATCCAGTATTGATAGTTTTATGGATGCTGTTTCTACCTCAATCAATAGAGTTATTTTAAATATATCAAGTAAGCCTGCAGATTTTAAATACCCTTTTGGGCACGGTAAATTTGAAGCATTTTCTGGCTTATTGCAGAGCTTATTTATTATCATTATTTCAAGTATTTTACTTATATACTCTGTTTTAAATATTCTTTCAGAATTTTTTTATACAGAAGATATTTCTAAAAATAATATAAATCAACTTCAAACCTATCAAGAATATCAAGAATTAGGAATTATAATCGTAATAATATCTATAATTACCCCCCTTATTCTTTCATATTATATGAAAAAGCAAGCTAAAAAATCTAAATCTCTTGTTTTGGAAGCTGAACATTCTCATTTTTTTGCTGATGGATTAATGAATTCAGGAGTTCTTGTTGGACTAATTTTTTCATATTATTTTGAAATTATTTGGGTTGATAGCCTTGTTGGAATTTTTATTGCATTATGGCTTATATGGGATATCAAAGATTTGTTATTTTCAAGCTTTGATGTTTTAACAGATAAAAAATTATCATGTGATATTATAGAAAAAATTAAACAAATATTAAACAAAGAAATAACAGAAGATAATAAAACAATATTAGGCTGGCACGATTTACAAACTCGACGCTCTGGAAGCGAATACCACATCAATATTCATTTGGAATTTCCAGACGACACTTTATTATTAACAGCACATAAGAAATCTGATATTATAGAAGAAAAAATTAAAAAAAATTTTCCAAATGCTATAATTTTAACTCATTTTGATTTACAATCAGAATATTTACATTCTCACCAATAAAAACATGAATGAAATAAAAATTGATGGAATTAAACAAAATCATACTCTTTCAGAAGAAGAGGTAGAATTATCAATGGATATTTTTGAAGCAGACAATACAATTTTTGTACTTATTCCCCTTGCTGGAATTAGCATAGAACAAATTAAAATACAACTTTCAAAAGATGTATTAACTATTTCTGGAATACGAGAATTACCAGATAATATAAAACACTATCATGCTAAAAAATATTTTATAGAAGAGTGCCATTGGGGGAAATTTTCAAGAAGTATTGTTCTTCCAGAAATTGTAGAATCCGCAAATATTAAAGCCAGCGAACACAACGGAATACTACAAATAATTATTCCAAAAACAAAAAAAGTAGATGAAAAAGAAATTCATGTGCAACAACAAAATATTTAATTCATATTGTAAAAATGCTTGATAATACTTCTCAAAAAATATATGCATTTGCACTTGCAAAATTGAGCAGTGCAGACATTCCTGAAAAAAAATTACAAGAAAAACTGCAAGAAAAATTTATAACAAAAAATAAAAAATTTACAAAAAATATTTATTTATCAGACACAGAAGAACAAAAAGAAGAAATATTAGAAAAAATACAAGAAATTATTAATTTATTAAAATCTCAAAAGTACTTAGATGATTACAGATTTTGTGAAAATTTTATTAGATGGAGAAAAGAAGCAATGCCTCGTGGGAAATATATGATTATTCAGGAACTTATTCAAAAAAAAATATCAACAGATCTTGCAACTGAAATGTGTGAAAAAAATATTTCATATCAAGATGAAAAAAAAATGTGCAATTTTTTATTTTTGCAAAAGCTTGAAAAACTCGAAAAAAAGTATATATATTCTGTTGAAATAAATTTATCTCAACAAGAAATACAAAATATTATTAAACAAAAACTTTTTACATATTTAGCAGGAAAACAATTTTCATACTCTTTAATGAGTGAAATTTGGGATACCCTATAATATATATGCACTATATTTTTTGCAAAAAATCAAACAACTTTTGATTAAAATACAAAATTTCTATAGTTTTTAATCTTTATATATGAAATAATTAAGATATAAAGATTATTCTATTTATTCTCAGATAAATAATACAAGAAAAAAATACGCACGATATTTGAGAATAAATAATATAAAATAAGAAAAATATAGGAAATTTTAAATTATCATAATATCTATTTAATATAAATACATTAACTAGAAGTAGTAATTTTACATAAGAAAATTCTCTTTACAGATAATAATTATCTACAAAGAAATATTATTATGTTTACTATTTTATATATTTTATAAAAATTAAAATTTTTTAAAGAATAATTTATAACATTATAACTATTATTACAAACTATGGATAAACTAAGCGGATGGATAAATAAAATAACAAAAGGAAATGACAATTCTACACCTTCTACAACAACCTCTACAACGAAAACAACTACAGCAGAAGCATCTCCTGCATCTAAATTTGGAGGAGTTCCTAAAGGAGAAAAAAGAGCAGTAAACAAACCTTCTAACAAGAAATTTCAGGCAAAAAAAACATATAATAAAAACAATAAAAATCACAAAAACTCTACATCTTATGATAAAAATGGAAAGCCCGAAATAAATGTTGGACGATTGAAATATGAAAGAAAAAAAGCAACCACTCCATCAAAACCCGTTACTCGAAAATCTGGAGCTACATACCCAGCAAGCAGACAACAAAGACCTCGACCAATGCTTGGAAATATTCACAGACAAACATCATCTGTTCAATTCCCAATGTATGAAAAATTACCAAAAGGAAACCCTATGCGAATTATTCCGCTTGGAGGATTAAACGAAGTTGGGAAAAATTCTATGGCTATAGAATTTGAAAAAGAACTTTTATTAATAGATATTGGACTTCAATTTCCAGAAGAAAATATGCCTGGAGTAGACTATCTTGTTCCAGATTTGTCATATTTACTAGAAAGAAAAGATCAAATAAAAGGTATTCTTATCACACATGGTCATTTAGATCATATTGGAGGAATTCATCATTATATTGAAGATTTAGGATTTCCAACAATTTATGCAACAGGACTTACCAAAGCATTAATTGAAAAACGACTAGAAGAACATGACCTAAAAGATAAAGTAAAAATTGTAACTATCAATCCAGATAGAGAAGATGTTCGATTTCAACTTGGAAAATTTACAATTGATTATTTTAGAGTAAGCCACTCTATCCCAGATGCTACAGGTATTTTTGTAAAAACTGAAGCAGGATCTATGGTTCACACCGGAGATTTCAAATTTGATTTTACTCCAGTTGATGGTATGCATTGTGATTATGCAAAAATGACACAACTTGCAAAAGAAGGAGTAGATTTAACATTTGCAGATTCTACAAATGCACTTAGAGAAGGATATTGTCCATCTGAAAAAACTATTGCAAATAACATTGACCAGCTTTTTCAAGATTATTCTGAAAAAAGAATTATTATGGCTACATTTGCAAGCTCAATAGGACGACTTCAAGCTATCATTACAGCGGCAGTAAAACATGGACGAAAAATATTCTTAGGAGGACGGTCTATGAATGACAATGTTCGAATTGCCCATGACTTAAATATTATAACAGTTCCAAGATCTGCCATTCGAAAATTAGGCAAATCTGTGGACGATTATAGACCTGAAGAAGTTTTAATTTTAACAACTGGATCTCAAGGAGAACCATTTGCTGCACTTTCTAGAATTTCTAGAGATGAACACCCCCATATTAAAATTTCATCTCAAGATGTCATAGTATTTTCATCATCTCCAATTCCGGGAAATGAAAGAGGACTATATTCTGTAATTGATGCAATTTATAGAAAAGGAGCAACAGTTCAAACAAAAACAGATATTGATATTCATGCATCTGGTCACGGATTTCGAGGAGATATCACAATGATGCACACTTTGTTAAAATCAAAATATGTTGTACCAATCCATGGAGAATATTTCATGAGAATCGGACACAGAGAACTTGCAATCAAAGAACTCGGATACGAAGAAAAAAATGTAATAATGCTAGAAAATGGTGGAATTACAGAAATAAGAGGCGGTATTGCACGAAGAGCAAAAGAAAAATTAGAACAACAACTTATTTTTGTAGACGGTAAATCTCATGCGGATATAAAAGAACAGCAAGTTCATGAAAGAATTGCACTTGCAGCAGGAGGAATGGTTACAATTCTTTTAGAATTAAGCAAAGAAACAAAACAATTAAAAATTTCTCCTAAATTATACTCAGAAGGATTTTTAGAAAATAAAAATGTAAATGGCGTAATTATTGATACAGTTAAAACAAAATTTGCAAAACTTCATCAAAAATTTGGAGCAGAAAAACTTACAGAAAAAATTATAACAGAAGATATTGCATATGAAGTAAAATTAGAAATTTTACGAGAAATTGCAAGAGAACCCGTAATTCAAGTGCTAGTTACACTAAACTAAAGAAAAAAAGAACAATAAAAAGAAATAGAGAATAAAATTCAAATTTTATTCTCTATTTCTTTTTATAAGAATTCAAAAATACGATATTACTGACTTATGCAATTCTTACAATCTTGCACACTTGCATACCCGTCTTTATGAATTTTTTCTGCAATTTCCATTCCCCCAGAAGCTACAATTTTTCCACCACAAAACACATGAACATGGGTAGGTGAAACATATTTCAAAATAGTTTCCGAATGAGAAACTAAAATTACTGCATTTTCTTTATTTTCAAAAAATTTATTAACCCCCTCAGAAACCATTCGTAAAGCATCTACATCTAACCCCGAATCAATTTCATCGAGAAAAGCAAGCCGAGCACCCAATGTTAACAAAGACGCAATTTCCATTTTTTTTCGCTCCCCTCCACTCGCACCAACATTTAAATCTCGTTCAATAAAATCATGAGACAAGCCTGAAGCATCTAAACTTTCCTTTAATGCTTTTTTAAAACGAAATAAAGTTCTTTTATCTTCACTTTGCTTGTCTGCAGCTCTTAAAATTTCTTTTGCAGAAATCCCTTCCAACGCAGGAGGAGACTGATGAGACAAAAACAACCCCATTTGAGCTCGTTCAAATGTTGGTTTTTCAGAAATTTCTTCTCCAAAAAATTCTATACTTCCAGATGTTTGTTTATATTGAGATGATCCCAATAAAACTTTTCCAAATGTAGATTTCCCACTTCCATTTACTCCTAAAATAAGATGAAACTCCCCTGCTTTTACATCAAAATCAATTCCTCTTAAAATATCCATTTTTTTTTCAGAATCATCTGAAACTGATGCTTTTAAATTTTTTACTTTTAACATTTTTTTGTAAATTTATAAACCTATAATTCTTCTTGCATTTTTTCAAATTGTTTCATGAATGCATCATATTCATCTAAATTATACATATCGATTTCAAAACCTGTTAAATCTGTAGCAAGACGAATATTTTGCCCTTTTTTCCCAATTGCCATAGCTCTATCTTCTTCTTCTACAAAAACAGCAACTCGTTTTTTTACAAATTTTCCAGATTCTTCATCTTTAAAATCTTCATCGTTTACAATAAACATTTTTCCAATTTTTGCAGGTTGCAACGCTCTTGTTAATAATTGAATTGGGTCTGCACTCCATTCAATAACATCTACCCTTTCCCCTGCAAGCTCTTCCATAACTGGCTGAATTCTTGCACCTCTTTGACCAATACATGCTCCAACTGGGTCAACATTTTCATCTTCAGAAAAAACTGCAATTTTTGATCGAAAACCTGCATCTCGTGCAACAGCTTTAATTTCAACCTCTCCTGTAGCAATTTCAGGAATTTCTACTTCCATAATATGTTTTACCAAGGCTTTATGAGTTCTAGACAAAATAATTTGCGGACCTTTAGCTGATAATCCAACCCGATCTACATACAACCATAGTCGTTTTCCTGGGAAATATCGCTCTCTTTTAATTCGATGTTTTTCAGCAAGCATCACAGTTGTTCCCTCCGTATCAACAAAAATATGATTTCCTTCCACTCTATTTATACTTGCAATTACAACTTCTCCCTCTTTGTCTTTAAATTTTTCAAATAAAGATTTTCGACTTGCTTCTTGAATCTTTTGTAAAATCACTTGTTTTGCACTTTGTGCTGCAATTCTACCATACCCATCAGGAGTACATTCAATATATAATTCATCTCCAACCTCTGCCTCATCATCATGTTTTTTGGCTGAAGTTTCATCAATTTCAAGATTTTCATCAAGAACATCTCCATCATCAACTACTTCTTTCAAAACATAAATTTTTGCTAATTCTGGAGAATTTTCATCTAACTCAACTTTTACTTCTAAATCTTTAGAACCAAAATCTCGTTTATATGCAGCTACAAATGCACTTTTAACTGCTTCTAAAACTACCTCTTCGTCAATACTTTTTTCTGATGCAATTTTTTTAATTGCAGATAAAAATTGTTTAGGGTCTACCATAGATATGTATTAAATAATATTTGAATATAAATAAAAAATAAGATATCTCTTACTTTTTGCGAGAGCATCTTAATATAAAATCCGATGCTTTTCACTTATTCTATAAAAAATGTATCAAATAAAATTGACTTTATCAATAGAATTTGCAAAACTTGTTTTGTTATAAAGAAAATAAGAAATAACACGATGTAAACACGAGTCGCATTTGAGAGACAATGCAGTGGACACATCATTTTTTTCTTGTTAATTTTTTTATAAAAACTTTTCAGTATTATTTAATAAAACAATATGGCACATAAGAAAGCAGGGGGGTCTACCAGTAATGGTCGTGACAGTAATAGTAAACGACGAGGTGTAAAGAAATTTGGAGGTGAAGCAGTTATTGCTGGAAATATCATTATTCGACAACAAGGAAATAAATATTTTGCAGGAGCGAATGTAGGAACTGGAAAAGATTTTACGCTTTTTGCACTTACAGAAGGAAAAGTTGAATACTATCAAAAAAAACAAACTAAATTTGATGGTCGAGTATTCAAAGATAGATTTGTTCGAGTTGTTCCAACTGAAGCATAATAAATCCAGACCTATAAAAAAAACTAGAAATAATTATTTCTAGTTTTTTTATTTAATTTACTTTTTTTAAATTTAAAATAAGATTTTACCAAATCGTTCACAATCTGCATAATCAGAAAAAAAGTCAATATTAATATTATTATTATTATTTAATAATTTTTTATAATAATCTTTTTGATAGTTTTTTCCTGTGTTATTCTCAACAGAAAGAACACCAGAATCAAACTCAAAAAAGCATGAATTTATTTCAAAGAAATTTGAAGATTGCTTAAATAAGTTTTCAAATAATTTTTTATATAAATCAGTACCTGTTTTTCCAGAAAAAAGAGCTAAATTTGGATCTCCACTCAAGACTTCTTCACTCATTATTTTCTGATCTTCTTCTGGAATATAAGGAAGATTTGTAATAATAAAACTATTTTCTAAAAATTTTTTATCATTTTTTATAATATTTTTAAGCAAATCAGATTTTTGAGTTTTTATAATATGTGATACTTCATGTTTTTCTATATTTTTTTTTGCAATACTTAGTGCTTTTTCAGAAATATCACATGCAATAATTTCTAAAGCATAATTTTTTTTTATTATTTTTTTTTCTAGAATTTTTGCAACACTCACTGCAATACATCCAGAGCCTGTACCAATATCTATTATTTTAATTTTTTTATTAATGTTATCTACTTTTTCATCTGTTTTTTTATCAAGATATTCTAAAATATAATTTGTAAAATTTTCTACTAAAATTTCAGTTTCTGGACGAGGGGTTAAAACATCTTTTGTAATAATAAAATCCAATCCATAAAAATTTTTAATTCCTAAAATCTCAGAAATACTATTTTTTTTACATCGTAACCCTATAAAATATAAAAAATCCTGAATTTGATTATCCGAAATATTTAATTTTTCAAAACTTACATACTCTTTTGTAACAAGTTGTATTTTTGATAATCCAAAAGCCTCAGATGCAAGTATCGCAATATCCAAGTTTGGAGTTTCTATATCAAACTTATACAATTTATTTTTTGCAAAATCCAATACATCTTTTAATATTTTATATTTTTGCATTTATAAATATAATATTACGCTTTATAACTTTCTGCTGCAATTTCAGCAGGAGTTTTTTTTATACCAGGATTGTGTGCTTCTTGACGAATAAAAATTCCTTCTTCAATTTTCTGAGGACAGTCTATTGTAACTGTTTTGTTAATATTTCCACCATGCACAACATCAACAGATTTTTCTCCAAATTTCATATCTTTTGCAATAAGAATAAAATCATCATCCATATTTGGCATAACAACTTCTAATTTTGCACCTGCTTCAATTTTATTTTTGACAATAAGTTCTAATCTTCCATCTTTCCAAGAAACAACCCTTCCTGCAAATTCTTTATTTGCTTTACTTGAATTTGCATCAAACTTAACAGAGCCTTTTCGAGGCTTTCCATTTAAAAATCCAGGAAAAAATCCTCGGTTAGCAGTAGCATTAATCTCATCCCATAAGTTTTCATCTACTTCAATTCCTGCTGCGTAATTATCCAACGCTTTTCTATATGCTCTTGCTATTGTTGCTGCGTAATATGCTGTTTTATTTCGCCCTTCCACTTTCAACGAACACACTCCAGCTTCTGCAATTTTTTGCATATCTTCAATCATACACATATCTTTAGAAGACATTATATGAGTTCCATGAAAATCTTCTTCTACAGGGATAATTTCACCTTTTCTTTCTTCTTCTTCCCAATAATTTAATTTTTCAAAATCTCTAATTGATTTTGCATTTTTTAACATATCTTCTTTATTTTCACACTCAGATTTTTTATCGATGCTATTATTTTTATGCTCTTCATGATCACTAACATTTACAATTCGTCCATCTTCATCAAAAACTCTATAATTCCACCGACATGTATGGTTACACGCTCCACGGTTTGCATCTCGCCCACCTGTAAAATTTGAAAGCAAACATCTCCCTGAATATGCCATGCACACGGCTCCGTGGATAAAATATTCTAACTCTAAATCTGGCAAGGCTTTATGAATTTTTGCAACTTCTCTAATTGCCATTTCTCGTGCAAGAATAACACGCTCTACACCCATTTCCATCCACATTTTCATAGCAGGAATATTTACCGTACTGGTTTGTACTGATAAATGTTTTGGCACACTTGGAGCATATTCTCTCGCTAATGATAAAACTCCTAAATCTGCAAAAATAATTCCATCAGGCTTAATTTCTTCTAGAAAAGCTAAATGTTTTTTTATTTGTTCAATTGCAAATTCATGTGGAAATCCATTTAAAGTAACATATACTTTTTTTATATTATTTTTATCTTTTCGTGCAAAATTTAAAACCTCTATAATATCTTCATCTGTAACATTATTTTCTCGTGTACGAAGTGAAAACATTGGAACCCCAACATAAACAGCATCAGCTCCATATCGAAATACTGTTAATGCTTTATCTTTACTTCCTGCTGGTAATAGTAATTCTGGTAACGTTAATTTTTTACTCATTAATTTAAATTCTAAATAGTAATTTGTTCATTTTTTATATAAAAAAGGTAACATTTCACCAATACATTTCCTAATTTAAAATTTGTAAATAACATAAGTATCAAAATAATTTCTCAAAAATTATTACTTTTCCCCCAAAAATATAACTACAATTTTCGAAAATTCTTCTCGTGTAATAAAATTATTTGGTTTAAATATTTTATCCTTATATCCATTTATTATTCCTCTTTTTTTGGCAATACAAATATAATTTTTATACCAACACTATCAAAAGAAACATCTGCAAATTTTTCATTTTCAATATGAAAATACTCTCTCGCAAGAGCTGTTTTTCCAATTCCACCAATACTATTTATAAGTAATAAATTTCGATTACTTTTCAACATTTTAGACATTTTTTCTAACTCTTCTTTTCGCCCAACGAATATTTCATTTTGTGAAGTTGTTTTATTGTGAGCTGTTTCAGTAGCTCATTTATTATTAATTGTCAGATTTCCCGTAATAGTACTTTCTATTAAATCATTTCCATTGTTTGTATAACTATTATTATTTTGTATATTTTGTATATGTATATTTTGTATTTCTTGCTCAAAAGCAGAATCTTCTTCACATTTTTGTTCAATTTTCTTCAATAATAAAAATATAATTTTCTCAAATTTATCTTTATGTTATGATTCTTATACATAAAATCTTAAAAAATAATTTATTATGAATACAGCATACGAACCAAAAAAATATGAATCCAATATTTTAAAAGCATGGGATACTGCAAATATTTCTCAGCCAGAAACAAAAGAAAATTTAGTAAAAAAATCTGAAAAGAAAACTTCGGATAAAACTTTTTGTGTGCCAATTCCACCGCCAAATGTAACAGGACAACTTCATTTGGGACATGCCATGATGCTGGTAATTCAAGATATCATGACCAGATATAACCGAATGAATGGAACTCCTTCATTGTGGACACCTGGAACTGATCATGCAGCAATTGCAACAGAAACTGTAGTTTTAAAAAATTTAGGAGTTTCGTCTCGTGAAGAATTTACACGTCCAGAATTTTTAGAAAAATGTTTTGAACATACAGAAAAAACACATGCCACTATCACTGGACAAGTATCTAAAATGGGAGCAACTTGCGATTTTTCTCGAGAACGATTTACCATGGATTTAGGAATGAGTAATGCTGTTCAAAAAATCTTTTCAGATTTATATTCACACAATTTAATTGTAAGAGGATACCGAATGATTAACTGGTCTACTGGTGCTCAATCTGTTTTATCAGACGATGAGTTAGAATATGAAGACCAAACAGATACATTTTGTTATATAAAATGTGGAAAATTTGTAATGGGTACTGTACGTGCCGAAACAAAATGTGCGAACTCCCCTCTTGTTTTGCATCCTACAGAAAATTATGTAAAAGCTAAATTTACAAATTCAGAAAATATTTCTGAAGAATTTATATTTTCAGAAGTATTATTTGATGATATTGAAAGACGAACAAAAATCTTTAATGAATTAGGAGAAGGAACATGGGAAAAAATTTCTGTTCATCAAGGTCAAGAATTTGAAGGTGAAAAATTTTCAGATGAAACATATTCTGGAAAAAGAGATTTCTTTGTATTATGCGACGACGAAGTAATTGATATAAATAAAGGAACTGGAGCTATGACAATTTCAGTGTGTCATTCTGCAGATGATTATTTACTGGCAAAAAAATATCCTGAAAAATTAAAAAATTATTACACAGAAAAAATTGATTTTGAAGGTAAAATGACAAAAATTGCAGGAGAATTAGAAGGCGTTGAAGTGAAAATTGCACGAAAACGAGCCGTAAAACTTATGCTTGCAAAAAATTTAATTGTAGGACTAGAAAAAGATTACGTACATAATGTGCCACTATGTTATAGAAC
The DNA here is from genome assembly GCA_964509985.1 of uncultured Candidatus Peribacteria bacterium. Lineage (GTDB taxonomy): Bacteria > Patescibacteriota > Gracilibacteria > CAIRYL01 > CAIRYL01 > SZUA-1403. Next base: position 56,787 of record CAZDZQ010000010.1, on the reverse strand, counting down.
TGGTTGCGTTATTGAGCCAATGATTTCACCTCAATGGTTTATTGATGTAAATAAAAAATTTGATTGGATAGATGGAGTTGGAGCTGTAAAAAATGCAACAACAAAATCTATAAAAACTACTTTAAAAGAACTAACTTCTCAAGCAATAAACAGAGGAGACTATGATAAAAATTCAGATTTAGTAAATTTAGTTCCAAACCGATTTAATAAAATTTATGATCAATGGATAGATAATTTACAAGATTGGTGTATTTCTCGACAAATTTGGTGGGGGCATCAAATTCCAATTTGGTATGACAAAGACAACAATCAACATGTTGCTAAAGAACAAAAATTATTATTTACTCGACACGGAGAAAGTGAAAATAATGTAAATCAAATTATTTGTGGAGACTCGCCTTTAACCGAAAAAGGAAAACAACAAGCAAAAGAACTTGGGTTAAAACTGAAAAAACAAACAGAAAATAATGAAATTAATATTACAAAAGTAATTTCTTCTTCTTTTGATAGAGCTTTTCAAACAGCAAAAATAGCATGTGAAGAATTTGGTTATAATTCTGAAAATATTGAAGTGTGGGATATTTTAAAAGAATTTCATGCTGGAAAATATGAAGGACAACCAAAATCTATTTTAAAAACGAAAACAGCACTTGAAACAATTCAAGCAGAAGAAGGGCTTGAAGCTATAGAAAAATATGTAATTATTGCAAAAAAATTCTGGGAAAAAATTGCAGAAGTTGAAACAGGTGGTGAAATTTTAATAGTAGGACATGCTGCACTTACCAGCTTTATTTTTGCTGTAAAAAATGGAGCAACAAAAGAAACAATTGTTGAACATTGGAAGCGATGGAAAATGGATAATTGTGAAATAAAAGAATCGTTATTAATGGTGAAACCTGTTGTATATGAAAAAAATTCTGAAAAAACAGATTATTCTGAATATTTTAAAAATATAGAAAATTTATTAAATTTAGAAAAACAAGAAAAATTATATGATAAAAATAAATTTTTTGAAGTAGGAAAACTTTCTCCAGAAATGCAAGAAGCTCTAGAAATTTCTACACCAACTGTACAAATTTCTGAATTTATTTATGCAAAAATGAAAGGATGGATTCCTAAATTTTTAGGACACAATGAAATAGAAAATTCTGATTTTTATTTACTTCCATACTTTTTGGAACATGCAACAGAAATTTATGAAAATTCAGAAAAAAATGAAAGATATCTAATCGCTCATGCACCTCATGATGAGCAATCTGTAGTAATTGTTTTGGATTCAAAAAAAGAACAAAATGAAATAGTTTCGTATTTCTTTTTGACAAACAGCGAACGGTATTTAGAATCTCTTGTTTCAAAACAAAGATATCATAAAAAAAGGAGTTTAGAAGGACCCACTGCTCCTTCGTGCATTACCTCGCAACTTCGAAAAGATGCGAAGAGGCTGGTGGTGGGATTTCCCAGTCGTCAAACTCCTCTCTATAAGGATTTTAACAAATTCTTTGAAAATATTCAAGAAAAAACAAATCGGAAAATAAAACTGCGTCAAGATGAAGACACTTTAGATACTTGGTTTTCTTCTGCATTATGGCCATTTTCAACCCTTGGTTGGCCTGATAAAACTCCAGATTTTGAAAAATTTTTCCCAACCTCAGTTCTAGAAACAGGACATGATATTTTATTTTTCTGGGTAGCAAGAATGATTATGTTTTCTAAATTTACAACAGGGAAAAATCCTTTTTCAGATGTATATTTACACGGATTGGTGTGTGACGAACACGGAAAAAAAATGAGTAAATCTAAAGGAAATGGAATTGATCCATTAGATATGATTGAAAAATTTGGAACAGATGCAGTAAGAATGTCTTTAATTATAGGGACAACACCGGGGAATCAGGTAAATTTAGGAGAGAAAAAAATTGAAGGATTTAGAAATTTTGCAAATAAATTATGGAATGTTTCTCGATATATTAAAAGCTTAGAAAATAACGAAAATAATAATAAAACAGAAAATATTTCTCTGCCAGAAAAATGGATTTTATCTAAAACTCAAAAACTAATAGAAGAAGTGCGAACAGGAATAGAAAATCATAAATATGGAGAAGTAGGACAAAAACTTTATGATTTTACATGGAACGAACTTGCAGACTGGGCAATTGAATCAGCAAAATCTACAGAAAGTAAAACGATTGGAAGAACTCTTCAAGAAGTTTTAACAACACTTTTAAAACTTTTACACCCATATATTCCATTTGTAACAGAACAAATTTGGTCAGAATTTGGAAATACAACATTGCTTGCACTTGAAGATTTTCCAGAAATCAATACAGAAAAAATTGATATATCTGCAGAAGAAAAATTTGAAATATTTAAAAATGTAACAGCAAAAATTAGATCATTGCGTTCTGCATCAAAAGTGGATCCTGTAAAAAAAATAAAAGCAGTATTATTTGTAAAAAATTCTGAAATTTTACAAGAATTACAAAATACAGCAAATACAATTTCTTCTCTTGCCAGACTTGAGACTCTTACATTCATTACATCAGAAGACGAAAAACCAAGCGAAGAATGTGTTAGTGATATTATTGACGGAACAGAAATTTTTCTTCCTTTAGCTGGAATGTTAGACATGGAAAAAGAAAAAGAACGAAAAGAAAAAGAATTAGAATCAGCGTATAAAATGCTACAAAATTTAGAAAAAAGAATAGCAAATAAAAAATATATGGATAACGCACCAGATCATTTAGTGGCACAAACAAAAGCACAATATGAAGAAATAAAAGAAAAAATTAGCGTTTTAGAAAACTAGACTATTTAATGACCAAATAACTAAAAATAAACTATATTTATAACATTTTTTTAACAAAATATATCATGCAATCTCTTCACAATTTTTTATTTGAAAGCAATAAAAATAACAATAATATCCCATCAAATTTACAACGAGTAATTGTAGAAATTATGCGAGCGAGTAAATACGCAGAACATGCTATCAGAACAGAAGAAACTGGAAAAAGCGGAGAGGTAAATATACAAGGAGAAGAACAACTGGCATTAGATATAAAATGTGATCAAATATTTTGTAAAATTTTATCAGAATCAGAATTAGTTGCGTCTTTTGCTTCAGAAGAACAAGAAAATGAAGTAAGCATAAATGGTGATAAGGGATTTTATTCTGTCGCATTTGACCCTTTAGACGGTTCTTCTTTATTAGACACAAATGGATGTGTTGGAACAATTTTTGGAATTTGGGAAGGAAATGGATTTTTAGGCAAATCTGGAAATGATTTAGTTGCTGCAGGATATATTCAATATGGACCTCGAACCACTGCAATGCTTTCTTTTGCAGGAAAAACTCATGAATTTACTCTTTCTGAAATTGGAGAATATCATCTTTCAAAAGAAAATATTGCGGTAAACGACAATGCCAAAATATTTGCAATGGGAAATTTACGAGCATCTACAGAGCGACCAGAATACAAAGAAGTCTTAGACTATTTTTTAGAAAAGAAAAAAACTTTACGATATGCAGGAGGTATGGTTCCAGACATCAATTCAATTTTATGCAAAGAATCTGGGATTTTTACATACCCAAGTCATTCTGCATATCCAAAAGGAAAATTGCGACTATTATATGAATGTGCACCCATGGCATACATAATGAATAATGCAAATGCTGCAGCCGTAGACGAATTTGGCAAGAATATTTCTGATATTAAAATTGAAGAATTACACCAAAGAACATCAATATTATTGGGAAGTTCTAAAAGTGTGGCAAAAGTTGTAGAAATTTTAAATAAAAAATAATGATTTTTTCACAGCTTTTATACATCTATCAATCTGAACATTATGACAAACTAAGATTTATACAATTTGTATACTCTCACTTAAATTGGTTTAGTTTGTCAAAAAGAGGAAAAATTGATTGGACATTACGGGCTAAAATAATAATGACATTTGCATTATTACTTTTTATTTTTAGTATTTATTTTACTTTTAATTATGCTGAAAAAATAATTTATTGCTTTGCAGAATTTGTTCTCATTCCTTTTTATATATTAATTGCAGATATATTAATATCTCCATTGGTTTTATATAAAAAAAATAATATTTTAAAACAAGCAAAAAATTTAATAAATAAAATTAATAATAAAAATTCTGAATTTTTAAAAATAGGAATCACAGGTTCATACGGAAAAACAACAATAAAAACAGTTTTATATTCACTTTTACAAGAAAAATATAATATATTTCTTGTGCCTGGAAACATTAATACAGATTTAGGAATTGCAAATTATTTACTAAAAAATAAAAAAGATCTTGAAAAATCTGATATTTTGCTTTTGGAAATGGGTGCTTTTCATATTGGCGAAATTGAAAGCATTTGCAATTTTATCCAACCAAATTATTCATTTTTAACAGCAATTGGAAACCAGCATTTAGAACGATTTGGAAGCCATGGAAATATAAAAAAAGCAAAATTTGAAATTGTAACAGCTACTACACAAAAAGCATTTGTAAACATTTCAGATAAAAATATTACAAATTATTTAGATATTTTTAATAAACAGAAAAATAAACAAGAAATAATAAGTATGGATATAAATAATTATGAAAACTCTGAAAATATAAAAAATATAAATTATTTACCAGAATTTTCTGGTATCAGCTTTGAATATAAATATAAGAATAAATATATAAAATGCGAAACAAAACTGATTGCAAACCACATAATTTCATCAATTTATTTTTGCTTAAAACTTACAGAAATTTTAAATTTATCAGCAGAAAATATACAAAAAGGTATTAAAAATTTGAATCATGTTCCACATAGACTAGAAATTTTAAAAAATAAACAAACAGGAGTAACTGTTATTGACGATAGCTATAATGGAAATTTTGATGGATTTATATCCGCTTTAAAAACACTAGATAGAGCATCTGGTAGAAAAATAGTTTTAACTCCTGGAATTGTAGAACTTGGAAAAGATACAAAAAAAATTCATGAAAACTTAGCCTCAATATATCCAAGTTATGTAGATGTTTTATTATTGATTAAAAATCAAAATACTAAAATTATCAAAAATAATATTAATTTAAATTTGAATATTAAAAACAATATTAAAATTATAGAATATGATACAGTAGACCAAGCACACGCAGACCTTATAAATGTTTTGAAAAAAGGTGATACTATTTTGTTTCAAAATGATTTGTCAGACAATTATTAATCAATAAATATTATGAAAAAAATTGTATTTTTCGGAACACCAGACCATTCAGCAGATGTATTATCATATTTTTTAGAAGAATGTAGCCATGAAATTGAAGTGGTTGGAGTTGTTACAAACCCAGATAGACATATTGGAAGAAAGAAAATATTAACTGCATCACCTGTAAAAAAATTGGCAAAAAATAATAAGATTCCCGTATTTACACCAGAAAAATTTGATAAAAATGTAATAGCAGATCTACAAGTTTTATGTGCTGATTTTTTTATAATTGTTGCCTATGGTACACTCATTCCACAAGAAGTAATTGATATTCCAAATTCTGGAACATTCAATTTACATTTCTCTCTTTTGCCTAAATATAGAGGCGCATCCCCTGTTCAATCAGCACTTTTAAATGGAGATAAAGAATCAGGAATTTCTATATTTTCTCTGGTCGAAGCTATGGATGCTGGAGATATTTATATTCAAGAAAAATGTAATTTGCAAAGTATAAATTCTAATGGAAAGCTTTTAAAATATAATAAAAACTACTTAGAAATTTTAAAAGAAATGACTAATATTGGAAAAGCAAAACTCCGAGAGCTTATTACTAATTTTTATAATTTTTACCCTATTGCACAAAACCAAAAACAAGCAACCTTTTGTGGAAAATTTCAAAAATCAGATGGAGAAATAGATTTAAAAACTATTTCAAAAACAGAATTATCAAAAAAATATACAGCTTTTTATTCATGGCCTGGAGTTTTTTATTTTGATAAATATGAAAAACGAGTTAAACTTATTGAATTAAATTTTGATTTTCACCCTGAAATTCACACTGCATTATTAGAAAAATATATCAGTAAAAGAATTATACATTTTACAAAAGAAGTAATAGACATTGGCGAATATATTACATTTCAAAAGAAAAAATATATAGTTTTACAAGATAAAACACGAAAAGATAAAAATATTGAATTTGTAGAAGTTTTAGAAATTCAAAGAGAAGGAAAAAAAAGTGTAAAAATATAAGAGATAATAAAATAGAGCCATATGGCTCTATTTTTTATAACTACTAATAGTTTTATTTTCTTTCTAGCGTTCCTCCCCATTCTGTAACAACAAAACCTGTTCTCTTAAATTTTCTAATTCTTGGTGCTGTTGTTTCATAAAACTCTGGCACTGCTTTATAATCCATCAAAACTCGTAAAATAGAATCTGGTTGTGGTGAAATTGAAATTGGAGCTATTTTATTCATATATTGAGTTCCCCAAAATGATACAAATAAATAATCCTGTGTTTCCGCTTGCATTCGAGGTGACCAAAATTCAAGAAAATCTGTTATTTCTTGAGTATTAAATCCAAATTGAGTAAGCTTTCCTGCAACAAAAATATCTGCTTGAGATTTTGGAATTACCCATCCTTTTTTTGGACTTTCATAAATATCTCCTTGCCCTTCCCAAAATAAATATGGGTACGAATCCCCTGTTTTAATTTCTGTTAAATCTCCATTTGGTTGTGCTATTACATCCCAACCATTTTTTCCATGTTCTGGAATAGTTACAGAAAATCCACCCTCTGGAGCAACTGAAACATGAACCTGCGTTTCTTGTTCTGGATATAAATAAACAACTGGTTTTCCACACTCTGCTTGAGGAATAAATTTATTTCCTTCAAATTTTATCAATCTACCTAAATTATCTCTCCAGAAAAATACAGGATGAACTGCTAAAAATTCTTCATATGAAATTCTATCATCATAATCAAAATATTTATTTTCATATAAATCTTTCAAAAAAACATGATTTTTATCTTTAAATTCTAAAATAATCTCTCCATTTTTTCCAATCCCAGATTCTTTTAAATCTGAATTTTTAATATAAATATCAAAATAATTTTCTTGAATTTTATACCCTCCATTTTGTATATCTTTAATATATACACCAACTTTTACATCTTCATACACAACACTTGCATAATTTTTTCTTCCACATCCTCCTTGGTCTTGATATGTATATCCTTTTCTGTAGTCTTCGTCATATTTTCCAGAATTCACATTATTTGACCAAGAAATATCTGCAATTTGATTATCCTCTAAAAATGGAACTTTCAATGAATATTTATGAGAAACTAAATCATCTGTCCTAATAATTAACGCGTTCGAAGTATCTGTAAAAATTTCTTTTCCATCATTTGTAAATATATCTGTTTTTAACAAATATGGATTAATTTCAAATTTATCATTATTTTGAAATGGTATATATGTTTCTTTATCTATTTTCAATCCTGATATTTCTAAATTTTCTGAAACTTTATATTGAGCAGGAAGTGTTTCACCAAAAGTTATATTATTTTTTGAAATATAGCTTTTAGAATCGAAATCACCATAGCCCTCCGTGTGAATATTTGATGTTCCATTTTCAGACCCAACAATTTCTATTTTTCCACCTTCTGAATGATAAAAATATGCAAATTCATAACCTGCAAGTTCATGTTGCAATGCTACTATATATAAATCCTTACCATTAATAGTGTTTATTTTTTTTATAAAATTTACTTCTTTTTCAGAATCTTCATATGTATGATCTAGTTTTATTAAAATAGACAAAAGCTCTTTTTCTAGATTTGTAAAATTTTTAGGTATATCCCAAAAATTCAAACTCGATTCACCATAAATATCAAACAAAAAATCTGCCATTTCTCCACGAGTAATTAAATGCTCTGGTGAATAAACAGAAACATTATTTTTTTCAAATGCATCTTTATATTTTTCCCACCACTCGCCTTGTGTTTGAGAATTTACATCTTTTGACAAATGCAACAATGCAATAATTTTACTAGCTTCTGCAAAATTAATTTTATCATTTGGACGAAATGTTCCATCATTATATCCTTTAATAACACCTTTTTCTGTTGCAAAATCTACAAGCTCTGCGAACCATTCATTTCCATACACATCAGAAAAATCTGTATTTCCATTTGCATCAATAGCCCATCGTGCATATTTTGAAACCAACAACATTTTTACAAATTCCGCACGAGTTATTGTATTTTCTGGTTTGTAATGAGTTCGGTCATTTACACTTAATCCTTTTACAACATATCCTTTTGCAATATTTTTATTATATACCCAATTTATAGCATCAGCATACTGATGATTTCCAGAAACATCATCAAAGATATTTGCTCCTCCTGCAAGTGTTACCGATACACATACGCTAGAAATAAGGGTTGTTGTAATTAATTTATTTTTCAATTTATTCATAAGTTGTTATTTAATAATATTTACTAAAGTATAAAATAAATAGCCTGATTGCTCAAGCTATTTATTTTTTTTAATATCTAAATCTTTATGTTTTATTTTTTTATAAAACTTCAGATAAATCTAATGTAACACTAGGTGCCATTGTCGAAGTAACCGTTATTTTTTGAATATATGTTCCTTTTACACCAGTTGGTCGAGCTTCTTTAATAGCATTAATTAATGCTGTAAGATTTGCTTCTAAATTTTCTGCAGAAAAAGATTTTTTTCCAAAAATAGAATGAACAATTCCTGTTTTATCAGTTTTAAATTCTATTTTACCTTTTTTCAATTCTTCAACTGCTTGTCCAACATTTGCAGTAACTGTTCCTGCTTTTGGAGAAGGCATAAGTCCTTTTGGTCCAAGAACTCGTGCTACCTTTGCAAGATTTCGCATATATGCAGGAGTTGCAAGAGCTATATCAAAATTGATATTTCCTTTTGTAACTTCAGCAATTAAATCATCTGAACCAATAATATCAGCTCCAGCTTTTTTTGCTTCTGCTGCTTTATCTTCTTCATCTGTAAAAACAGCAACAGATACCGATTTCCCAGTTCCATTTGGAAGAATAATCGTAGATCTCACAATTTGATCTGCATGTTTAGGATCACATCCTGTTTTAACATGGATTTCCATTGTTTCATCAAATTTTGAAGTATCCAATCCTTTAATTAATGCAACTGCATCTTTTAATGAATGAGTAACTTCTACAGATCCACATTTTTCAAGTGCCGCTAAATATTTTTTTCCTTGTGCCATAATAATTTTAGTTAAATAATTGGTTCAAACGCTATAAAAAAATTTAATATAGCTCCCATTGTATAATTTTTTGAAGATTAACCTTCTACAGTAACTCCCATTGAACGAGCAGTTCCAGCAATAATTTTCACTCCTGCTTCAATATCATTTGCAGATAAATCAGCCATTTTTGTTTTAACAATTTCTTCAAGCTGAGCTTTTGTAATTGTTGCAACCTTATCTTTATGAGGAGCTGCCGATCCAGATTTAAGATTTAGAACTTGTTTAATTAAAAACGAAGCTGGAGGAGATTTTAAAATAAACGAGAACGATCGATCTGTATAAATTGAAATTTCACAAGGAATAATCATTCCCATATCTGCTTTTGTTTTATCATTAAATTGAGAACAAAAGTCTTGCATGTTTACCCCAGTCGGCCCTAGAACCGTACCAATCGGAGGTGCTGGATTTGCTTTTCCTGCTGGTATTTGTAGTTTTACCAGTTGTTTTAGCTCTTTAGCCATATGTATAAAATAAATAATAAATAACCCGATCGCAAAATTTTTTTTTGAGAAGCCGATCATTTGAGTCTAAAATAATTTACAGTATTCAGTATTAATACTCAATAGATTTTGAAATTTTTATTGTATCGCTCTCTTTATATAAATATTTTTCATTTGGTGATAAAATTACAGTTTTTATCATATCCCCATTTCTAAACTCATCAGCATAATCTACAAAACTACATTCGTCTGTATTGTTTACAAATAACGTAGAAATATCCATTTCAAATACATCTTCTGCTTTTTCCAATTCTGGACATCCATCTGCATCGTCTATTCTATCATAATCCTCTGGAACTAGTGGACATAAATCAGTTAAAACTTCTGGAAAAGAATGAGGTATCTTATCTATATTTGGATAAATTTCTTTATTATTATCTCTATCATCTCTATTTTTACTATCTTTACTATCACTATCTTTACTAGTTTCTTTATTATACAAATCTTCACGCTGATCAATAATATTGTTATTATTTTTATCGGTTAAAGATAAAGTGAAATTATTATTTTTATTATTTTTATTATTTAAAAAATTTAAAACTAAATCATAATAATCTAAAATAGCACGAGTACTAGTCTTATCTGTTAAACTTAAATTAGTACTAGTCTTATCTGTTAAACTTAGATTAGTCTTAGTCTTATCTGTTAAACTCAAATTAGTACTAGTCTTATCTGTTAAACTTAAATTAGTATTAGTATCCAATTGATTTACAAGTGAATAATCATAGTAATCTAAAATACCATTATTGTTTATATCTAAAGTTCCATAGCCCAGTACTTCTTCAAATCTATCTGAAATATTATTATTATTTATATCTTCTTTAAATTCTGAAAAATCTATATCTTTATAATCTGGAATACCATCAGCATCAGAATCTATATTCTCTATATTTTTATCAAAATTATTACTATTTTCTTTATCTGTTAAATCATCAATAATTTGATTATTTTGATTTTCTGGAATAGGAGATAATAATTCATCTCTTGGATTTTTTAATGTTTCTATATTTTCAGGAATACTGTTTTTATCAAAAGCATTTGATCCATAATACTCTTCTAAATAATCAAATATTCCATCATTATCACTATCAACATCTCTACAATCCCTCAACACAAATATTTTATCTGACATAATCGCAAATTCTCCTCGTGTAATTTGTTTATTTGGAAATGAAAATCCTAAAACAGGATCTATCAAACCTAAATTTATTCCGGTTATCATTTCTTTATAAAACCATTGAGACGGATCCAAATCTCCAATACTTTCTGTTTTTGCAATTGCCGTATTTAATGTTTGTTCTAAAGGAATATCAGCTTGCCGTAACAATATAGCGACTGATTCTGCACGAGTAATATTTTGATTCGGTCTAAATTCTCCATTTTTATATCCTTTAATCATAGAAATTTCTTTTGCCTTTGAAATACAAAAATCATACCACGATTGAGGAACTATATCTGAAAAAGAAAAAGGCTTATAATATTTATTTTTTTCAAAATCTGAAGGATTTATACAATCTAAACATTTTGTAACAGCAAGAGCTTCATGAACAAATTCAGCCCTTGTTATTTTTTGATTTGGCTTAAATTTATTATTTTCATATCCTGATATCATATTTTTTTCATACAAATTTTTAACAGCATTATAAATATTTTTATTTTTTTGCTCTGATAAATCCGTAAAAGGAAATTTTTTGAATAATTCTGATGATGTATTTTTTGAATTTGGAATCAGATTATCTACAGATGCTGTAAAATTATGAATATTTATAAAACTATATTTTTCTGCATTTTGCTTATTATTATTTTCATAATCCAACACAGACGCACTTGCAACCGTATCAAAATCTATATTTACTTTTGTTTTTTGAATATCTAATAAAACTTCAAATATTTTTGATTCAGAATTTAAAATTTCAACAACAATTTTTGTTATTTCCTCATCATCAGAATTTGTATAAATAATATTTTTTTGTCGTACAGATAAATTATCTTTATACTCTGGAAAAAATCTAATATTTCCATCTGGATATACCATAACCATTGGCTTATTTTCAATTTTTGAAAATATCACACCTCCACCTGCATTATCAGATGCATCCAGTGGCATTTGTCCAAATACAAAATCATCAGTTTCATTATTATCTGTAATAAATACAGAATTATTATACTCTGAAATATTATTTTTATTATTATTATTATCTACTTCATCTGTAAAACTTTGTAAATTTTGTAAAAGTTTTACACTATATTCACTATTAGATTTTAACACAAGAGTAGCAACAACCTTTCCCGTTACAGAATTAACCAGAACCTGCCGTAGTGGCAAATATTTATCTCCTTCCAATAATTTAATTTCATAATTTTGTGCATTTTCCAAGGAATGAAGCTGTCCATCTTTGCCAACTTCCCCAATAATTATTCCTGATTCATCTTTTAAAATTGCTAAATTCGTAGCAGAATTATCTAAATGTTCAAAAATATATTCTCCTAAAGCATTAGTTTTTACAACATCTCTAATTTTTTTCAAAACACCAAATCGTTCTCTTAATAAAACAACTGGAACATTTGCATATCGAGGCTCTACATGACCTTTTACAGTATTTTCTGTTGCACTATCAACTTTAACATATGGAGATATAAATGTTATATATGCAGTTCCCATAGCTTCATTTCCAAGCGTATCTGTAACTTTAAATGGAACATTTTCTTTTTCAAACAATTCTTCATGAATTTTTGTAGTAAAACTATCCCCTGTTGTTTCATAAATCCCATCATTATCAGTATCCCAAGATACAGATGAATCTCCATTTTCTAAATCAAACACTCCAGTTAATGAAACTGTATTTTTTTTATACATTAATTTTTCTTCATATATATCTCTACTTAATAATAACGGAGCATGAGTATCGCTTGCTTGAGTATTAAATAATAAATCATGATTTGCATAATTACTTAATTTACCATCTTTCGTTATCCATCGTGCTTTTAATGATTTTACATCATTTATTGGAATAAATGTTTCAAGTTGCCCATAATCAAACTTATCTATTCGCACTATAGAATTTGGTTCTAAAAATATTTTTTGATTATTGATTTCAATAAAATTTTCTCCAACTTCTTTTTCCCATTCTACATCTCGTTCTATCATTCCAGAATATTTTTGAGACATTTTATCAAATGTTTCTTTTGTAAGTTGAAATATATATTTTCTAATTTTTTGAACATCCCCACCTTTTCTTTGTTCAAATGTTATTGAATCATCAATCGTATACAACACTCCAGAAATTAATTCTTTTGGTTCTGGCAACACAGAAACTGAAAGTTTTTTTCCATCTCCAAACACTTCCAAATTTTTAGGAGATAAAAATTCTGGTAAAATTTCTTCAAAATTTAAAATTTCTACAGATGTTGGATCCCCATTTTCAGGAACATAAACACCTTGTTTTAAGTATTTTAATCTATAATTTTTATTAAAATTATTTGCATATTTAATAAAAATCTCATTTGAAGTTGCATAAACGATATCTTCCAATCCATCTCCATCCATATCATTCTTAAAAAATGTATGAATTTGAGTGACTTCATCAGTATACTCTGTCAGTTTTGTAACCGCTCCAGTTTCTGACTGAATAAAAATTCCTTCATCTGGTTGTTTTTGTGGAGAATTATTTTTTGTAGGATTTCTTTTATCTTCTTCTGATATTGGTGATATTTGGTTATCTGAACAATTTTCACCTTCGCATGCATATACTTTAGATTTTGGGAAATCTGAAATATTTTGAGCAACCATATCTAAAAAATGAATATTTTTTTCTGCTAAAAATGTTTCTTGTTTTTCATAATATTTTTGAATAGATATTAAAGCTTTATTCATATCTTGATATTTAGATAAAACAGGAGAAACAGAAGTTATTTTTTTAGAAATATCAATGTTCTTCATGCTATGTAATCCCATTTTTTTTCGTAATTGAGAAACAGAAATATAATTTTTTGGATTATTTATATTTTTTATATTTTTTTGCATGTTTTGCATGTCTTTTGCAATTATTTTTTTAAATAATTTTTCAGAATTATTTAAATTTTCAAAAGATAAATCTTTTTTTACCTTATCTATTACTCTATCTATTTCGGTGTTTACATTTTCTTGATTTCTATTTTCCTGATTTTCAATATGTTTATTAATATTATTCATTCCTTCATTTACATCATCATTTAAATTATCAACATTTTTATTATATTTATCATCTATTTCTTTATTAATATTTTCTTGCAAATTTTCCACCTCTCTCTCTACTTTTTTCACATATTTATTATCTGATAAATCTATAGGATCACCATATTTATCATAATTATCACTTAAATTACGATTTGCGTCTTTTACCATGTTTGTTGTGGCATCATTTATACCATCTGCAAAATCTTGAACTTTATCTGAAATAGCACCTAAATCTTTTTCCAAATTTACCTCTGCTATAATTTCAATTTCAGAAATACTCGGCAATACTATATCTGGAAAATCTTTTGATATAAAGTCCATACTTAATGGATTTATTTTTCTATTTGTAAGCGTTTCTACAACAGACATTGCAGTATCTTCATCATGAAAGAAAATCCCCTGTCTCACAATAATACAATATAAATATAATGCTTTTTCAATAACCTCCATTACATCCATAAGCTCTGATGGAATATCTGGAAGTTTTGGTGGCGGTGGAATATTTGGTAACACGGGAATATTCAAATCTGGAAATTCTGGAAGTACTGGTAATTCAAAAATTGGTAAATTTGGAACTTTTGGAAATTTTAAATTTACAGCTAAAATTGGAACATTTGGTAACAATACCTTCGGTAAATTAGGAATTTTTAAAGGAACTGCTTTGAATGTAATTTCTGGAATCGAAACTGTAATTCCAGCATTAATTTGAGATACATCTAATACTAGATCAGGGAGACGAGGAAATCGAATAATAGGAGGTTCTGGAAAGAAACTTCCAATCGACCCCACCATATTATCACTAGAATCTGCATTTGTTGCTCTACATTGCTCACAAGAAGCCTGATATCCATTTAAAATCTCTGGAATTTTTTTATACATTTTCATTAACTCTATAATAGTGTCATAAAACTCTAACCATTTTTCATAACGAATTTTATTTTTCATTAACCATCCACCTGTTAAATCTGTAATAGCATTTAAATAACAAACTATTGAATAAATATATCGACTCATTTGTGAATCAAAATCTGCAATTAAATCACCTGCTTCGTCTTTATAAAAATTTAAAGCATCTAATAATTTAACTAAATCTTTTATAAATCTTTTACATTTTCTCACAATTTGTTGATGCTCTGCTTTTCTATCTGCAGGCCAATTCACTACTAAATCTTCAAATGTATTAAGTTCTTCTTTTGCAGCCTCTATAAAAACATCTAAATCATGAATTTTTGTTAATAATTCTTTTCGAGAAAGAGATGGATATTTAATAACAATAGACTCTCTTCTAATATTTATAATAGGAACACTTTCCAAGATTCTGTAAAAATCATCTATAGATTTGGCTGAATATTTTACCGCTTCTTTATTTTTACCCTGCGGAGTTATATAGTCATATACAGAATTTATACCTGACTCTGAAGAGTCTAAAACCCCTTCACTTCTATCTTCATCTTGTTTTTTTTCTTTGTCTTCTTGATTATTCCATTGATTTTCAAATGTAATGTTTGATGTATCATTTGAAAAAGCATTAGATGCATCTTTGTAATCATCTTCTTGTATCATACCTGCAGTAATTGAAGTATTATTTTCACCAAAAAAAGTATTAGAAATATCAGGATACAAAATAGTAAGAGTAGGAACTGTAAACATAGATGTGATTTCTTCAATTTGCCTATTTAACCAACGCCCAAAATAATTTTCTGAATTAATTCTTGTATTTTGAGATGATGGAATACTGGTATCAATATTTCCAAGACTATATGCTCCTATTGTCATAGTTCCATCTCCACTTCCTCCAACTTCTGCATATAAATCATCAACATACTGAGAATCAATTTCAAAAACTCGACTTCCTGCACCAAGAGAACTATGTATTGCATTATTAATTTTTGCAGCCAAATCATTACAGACATCTCCCAAATCTCCTTCTATAGCTTGAATAAAACAACTTCCACCAGGATCTGATGTAGAATTTCCACTTCCTGTACAAATTACGAATCCAAGCCCACCTGTTACTGTTGGAGATAAATAAAATCTAAATTCAGAATTAGAAAACCCTGTTTCAAAAGGAATACTTACAATTGGATAATAACTAAAACATGCATACAATACACAAAATGTCCCTGATCCAAAATTGAAAATAGTCATAACAAAAGGCTGATCACCTTCAAAATTTCCAACTCCATCCATTGCCATTTGCTTTGCACCATTCACAGCCAATGAAACAGTATCGTCTTTTAAAACATTACCAATTTGCCCTGCAATAGATGTATATACTTGATTTACCATTCCTGAAATATTCATCTCTCCAGGAACTAAAAATGCAAAATTTACAGGCATATCCAAACATCCTCCACCATTACAACTTGCCAAAAAATCTATAGAATCGTCCAACACCGTTTCCAATTCAGTCATCGCTTTATCTAAATCTTCATCCCATTGATTTGGAACACCATCACCATCATCATCATTGGTCAAATTATCTACCGCTTTTTCAATTCCAGATGCAGATTTTACAGCTTCAAATCGCGCACCCATCATTACAGATTGTAAATCTGTATTAATATTTTCAACATTAAACTCTATTGAATTTCCATCATCATCAAATTTTCCATTTTTTTGCCAATCTAATAAATCTTCAACAAAATTTTCAACAATCTCACCCACCGCTCTTGTAGTTGTATCTGTTTCTTTAGGAAATAAGCTTTTAATATATTCTTCTAATTGCTCTTTAGGAGTAAGAACATCTATACCTGCCGCACCTGCCATTGCATTTTGCATCCCCATACTAACATTAACACCATTACCTACTGTATTTATTTTTTCTACAGTATTTATTATTTTATCTATATCAGCGTCAGAAATTTCAACGGGATCCAATAAACCTGATAGCAGTGAAACATCTATTCCATGAGAAGGTTCTAAATCTACATTTAAATCCTGAGGATCTGGTAATTTTTTACTATATAACTTTTCACCAACACTTTCATACTGAAAAGCCCATTTATCTGAAGGATTTTTTACAATAAAATCTATAATATTATCATCAGCATTATTTAAATTAGCTAAACTTAATCCTAACTTTGGTAATTTTTTAATAAAAGAATAATAACTCAAGACTACTGTCTGATTTGGTTTTAATACTATATTTTCAAAAATTACTGCACGAGAAATATTAGGAAATGTAAATCCTGCATATTCTTCACCACAAGTATTTGTAGATGCATCTTTATATTTACACACCACAGAAAATTGGTCTATTTCCATTAAATTTCCGTACAAATCTGCAATATTAAATGTAATATCTTTTGTATCTTTTGATGTAATTTCTATTTGAGTAATATATTTTTTTCCTACAGTATGATGCACTGTTTTATTTGTATTTTCATCTTCAATCATTATTTTTGTAACACTTAATGATTTTCGTATTTTTTGTGCTTCTACAAATGGCTTTTCTGAA
This sequence comes from uncultured Candidatus Peribacteria bacterium, assembly GCA_964509985.1. Taxonomy (GTDB): domain Bacteria; phylum Patescibacteriota; class Gracilibacteria; order CAIRYL01; family CAIRYL01; genus SZUA-1403. The sequence continues at coordinate 39,298 of CAZDZQ010000010.1, read as the reverse complement.
ACTCCAGCAGAAAATGCTGAATTTATATCTCCTAAAATAATTTCAGAAACAGCTCTATCTTCATATTCTTTTAATACCCTAGATTCTGATAAATTATCTTCTACTGATTTATTTTCTTTATTTTGAACTGATTTTATTTTTGAAATATAAGAAATTTGTTTTATATCATCTACAAAATCTGAAATACTTTCAATATTTTTAAAATTTATCAAAACTGATTTAGCTAAAACTTTTGCTTTTGGAATTACAAAACCATAAGAATCAATATTTACTGGATCTGATATAAAATAATTAGAATTTCCATACCAAATTTTTATTTCATTATTTTCTGTAATTCCAATAATATCACTAAATCCATCTTTATTTAAATCTTCTATTTCAGATGTAATCAAAATTTCTTTTGGAAAATATTCAGGATTATCTACTATGCTTAAAACACCTTCTTTATTTTTTATATGATGAAATTTACCAAATCTATCAACATATACTAAATCATCATAAACATCTTCTGCATCTTCTTTTATAGAAAGTTTTGAAATTGACCTATAATCAGAATCTATACGCACAGCTTTTCCCCATTGCTTCATATCACCATTTGCATTTCCTGTATTCAACAAAATATGAACAAATCCTTCTGATGAAATTTCAGCAATATCCACTTTCCCGTCTCCATCAAAATCAAAAGGAAGTATTTTTTGAATAGTTCCTCCTTTTTCTTTTAAAACACTTTTTCCAATTGTTCTATCAAAATCACTTGATGTTGAATCTGCAGGAGGTGGAATAGAAATAGATGGATCTCCCAAATTTACTAAAAATAAATCTGCAGAAGACTGTGTTGCCTCACCAACAGTAAGACCAGATGCATATTCTAAAACATATTTTTCATCGTCCTTAAATCCAGAACTAAATATATTTTTAGAAAAATTTGTTTGATATGTTGAAAATAAAGGTACTAATTTTGCATCTGTTTCTAAAATTTCGTATCCATCTTCATCTTTTAAACTTTTAACCCAAATACTTTCAGATGATTTTTTTAATTTTCCACCTCTTAAAGTAATTCGACCATATGTTGTACTTGTATCATTTTTACGAATTAACAATGATATACCTAAAACTTTTTCTTTTTCATCTATTTCAACTCTAAAATTATTATCTAAAATTTCAATATTTCCTAAGTTATTTATTGATAAAATATCAATATTATCAAGTTTTACAAAAATATTTTTATTTTTTTTCTCTGCTGAAATACTTTTTGCAGTAGATAATTTTTCAAAAAATATTCCTTTTTCTTCATTTACAGGAGCCTGTAAATACAAATTTTCTTCTTCAAATTTTTCTATTACAAAATCAAACTTTCCTTTATATCTTTTTTCTTTTTTATCATACAAACCTATTTTTAAAGGTGAAATATTTAAAAGATTTGCTTTATATCCTGATGAATACGTTTCTATTGTCCCATTATTAAAAATTCTCGCTACAGGTTTTTTTACTTTTGGTGCAATTATTTGAGTAGTCACAACATTTAAATTATCTGAAGAATGCAATATTTTAGTAGCAAAATGATTATTTAAATTTGTTCCATAATTTTCAAGTCCTACAATAGTGGCATATAATGCATTAAAATTAAATTTTTCGTATTCTTCCACAGAATGTTTTCCACCAATCCACACAGAAAATTCTTTACTTAAAACTTCTCCATTTTTTTTATATTGAAGAGTAAATGTAACTTCTCCAATAACTCCTTTTGTTTCTATTTGTATTTTTTGGTTATCTAAAATTTCTACATTATATTTTTTTCGCTCTTCATCTGGTATTTTTATCAATTGTAACTCTCCATCTATTTCAGAATCTAAAATTGTTCCTAATTCATTTAAATACCTGACATCAAATTCTATACGAGAATGTAAATCTATAATATTTGGAAGTGTGGGTAATTGAATATCACCTACGGTAGAAGAAATATCTGAAACACCTGATAAAATCTTAGATACAGATTTTGAACCTCTTAAAGAAGCGGTAAGTATAACACTTTCATCTGTCCTTACTCCCACCTTAAAAGAAGTATTTAACTCAACTGTATTTGTTCCCAAAATTCCTTCTTTTTCTGGAGATATAGATAAAACTATTTCTTCGTCAAAATGAATAAAATCTACAGGAGATGTAATTTTAAATTCATACCCCTTTACCCCTAAAACTTCAGTATTTTGAATTTCTTCAATATAAAATACATCAAGATTTTGTGGTAAAACTTCAAATTCTTTATTTCCAATAATATTTTCAGATTTTTCTAAATTTTCATCATCAATTTTTACTGTAATTTTTACATTCTCAACATTATCATCTGGAATAATTTCTATCCACTCTTCTCCAGTTCTATTAATAAGCTGAGTTCCTTCTTTTTCTAAATCTACATCGTTTATAACATCTCTCATTTTTGCATTCTCAAGAGTTACAGTAAAACGAATATCATGTCCAAATGCCAATTTATCTTCTTTTGTTTTAAACGATAATAAAATTTTACTTTCTCCTTTTGCGAAAAACGGTTCAATAGTTGGAGTAAATTCAATTTTTTCAACTGCATTTTTTGTATCTTTTTCGTCTGATTGCAAAGCCTTAAATTCTTCTAAACTTAAATTACAAGCAGAAGTCGTTTCTAACTCATCCAATTTTCCCATTTTTTCCATCCAACAATCGATAGCATCCAACCAATCCTCCAAAGGAACTCCTTCCATATCTCCACATTCTTCATCTTGCTCTTCTCCATTTTTATCTATTGCCTGCATTTTTTCTGGATTTTTTTCAAAATTTGAAAAAGCTCCAGAACCATAATCCGAAGTAGGCAATCCCAACAAAAGAGAAGTTTGATCATTTTCCGCTAGCCATGCTGGCTCAGAATCTCCCTCTATACGCCAATGTGCATATGCATATGGCTTTGATTCTCCAGTGGAAAGATATTCATTTTTTTCTTGAAGAGGTTGCACCAATTTTTGATTTTTACTTAACAATATTTGTTGAATTTTTTCATGTTTTTCTTGAGCTGTCATGTTTTGCCAATGAAAAACTAAATCTTGTTGTCGCACTTTTAAATCATATGCATCTTTTGATTGATTTTTTATATCTGTAAAAAATACTTCTTCTGGATATGTATTTACATCAGGTATATTTTTTTTAAATTTTTTAACAGTATTTACTTCATAAACATAATCATCACTATCTTCATCTTTAGGATGTCCTTTTTTATACCTATGAAATTTTCTATAATATTCATTTGAAGTAATATATCTTTTTCTGTCTTCAGTACCTTTATTTAAATCTATAGACCATTTTTTCATGTCATCATCTCTAAACCATGACACTCCATTTGCTTCCTGACCGGCAGGATATTGACTATTTGCATTAGGACGAGCTGATTTCTCTCCATCTAAAAAAGTTCGTCCACTTACTCGTAAATATGTATGAAATTTACTATCTAACCTTGGCAATAATTCTTGAGTTTCGATATACATTTCACCTAAATTTTCTGGAATTTCATCAGCCATTTCTTGAATACTTTGAGACGGATATTTTCCTTGAACTTCGATTGTTATGTCTTGTATTATATTATATATATCATCTTCAAGTGAATTAAATGATATATTTCGAACATAATTATTAAGTAAATTTTTTCTAACAGTATCCATTAAAAGAATTTTATATTTTTCAGCAGCTTCAAAATTAAATAAATTTTTATTTTCTTCATTAAAAAAATTATAAATTTTTTTCTTTTCATAATTATTTATTATTTCAAAAACTTCCGCTATTGTTAGCGCCTGACTTTCTTCTTCACTATCACCTTCACCTTCACTGTCACCTTCATCACCATTTAATAAATCATTAACTATTAAACGACCATAATCTGAAAATTCGTTCATTAACATATTATTCAAAGTATAATGATTATCATTCAATACTTTTGTTTCTAATTTTATCAATTTCTTATATGCAAGTATTGAAGCATCATCTAAAACATTTTGCTCTGTTATCTTATTCCCATGAACATCAACACCATGAATATCATCAATAATTTGATAAGGAATTAACGCAGAAACTCTTTCTATAAAATTTTCATTGAATGCTAATTCTAATTCTTCAATTAAACGCTCTTGCAATTGTTCTTGCAATTCTTTTGAAAATTCAGGCAATATTACATTCCCAGACTCTTCAATAATATCAAAGATAATTTTTTGCAAAACCTCTCCTTCAATTTCTTTTATTATTTTATTTATAATATTTTTTAAAGATTCACCCAAACCATCTCTATTTGCATCACTATCTCTTTCCTCTATTATATCTTCAGGAAAAATATCAGATATTTTTATTACCTCGCTTTCTGCAAGAGTTGTATCAAACAATTCACTCAATTTTTTTCGTAATTGTTCAGAAACTTCTTCAGAAAATTCTGAAGAAATTACTGATTGTAATTCATCAAGCTCTTCAGGAGAGTATTTTTTTTTAAAAATACCTTTTACCAACGGTTCCCATTGCCATGTACTTCCAACATTATGAAATGCCAAATATCTATATTTATTAAAATCAGGATCTACTTCAACATTTTGTTCTGTTAATAAATCTTTTAAAAAATAGTCTGATGGATTTGTTTTCTTTTTATATTCAAAAGAATGAATATCACGCATAATTGGTCCTTCGTCTAGAATTGCACAAGAATTATATCCCCTTGAATAAACTACTGTTGCTATTAAATCCATAGCAACCTCATACTCCCATGTTTTTGCATAATTTAACCCTGAAATATGCTGTGCTAATAAATTTCTTACACCACCTGGCAAATCATAATGCATTTTAAAATAATCTTCTGCATATGCTGTAATTTTAGGTTTTAATATTTTTACACGAAATTTATCTTCATCAAAACAAATCTCAGGATCTACCAAAACTTGCAACATTGTTTCATATGCAGGTAATTCATAGTCTAATGGCCTCTTATTCAAATTATCAGGCATAATAAACGATTCACTCGTTTTAGAAGTATTTGTTTTTTCATCAAACATTACCAATCTTTGTGCCTTAATAACAGGAACTTGAACCATCATCCCCATGGAATTTTTCAACTGAGAAGTTCTATTATAAATAGCTCCTCCTCCTAATAGTTGCAAGCTATTCCAAAATGCAATTCGACTTAATTCATACTGAGTAAGAACTGCAGAATGTATCATTTTTTTATATTGCAATCTAAAAAAATCTGGAAAATATTGATCTACAGACTCTTGAATTCCATCATATCTTCCATTTAAAACAGTTTGAAAAGAATTTTTATTTACACCCATAGCCTTCGATTTCAATCGTCCAACTACTTCATTTAATGATTTTTCATCATTTAAAGATGCATCGTCATGCAATGTATACGAAGAAATCGTTTTTGTGTTATAAGCTTTATGTACTCCATAATATGGAACACAACCGAAAATTGGATTCCCTAAATTATCAGAACCAACAACTCCATATCTCTCTTCTGCAAAAGACATTCTATTACAAGAAATTGCAGAAATTTCTGCATCTTCTTCCAATTTACCTAGAGTTCTATCTCCATACGGAAAATATTCCCTTGGTGCTCTTTCAACTCCTCCGTCCCATGCAAGAACAGGAATAGTTGCTTCCATAGGAATACATATATCATCATTTTCTTCAGATCCTAAATAACATCCCCCTACTTTTTCATCAGCATCTCCACGCTCTTTCTCGAGCCATTCAATAGAATCCAGCTTATTGTATTCTACCAATTTTGAAGAAACATTTGGCAAACTATCTGGTAAGTAAATATACGATTCATCTGTTGAATCAGGAATTTTTCCTTTTTTTTGATCTAACCATGTATAAAAATCCTTATTTCCATACAATTCATGAGACCCCTTTTCTCCTCGATAAAGCGTACAATCTTTTGTATCCTCTATCATTTGTGGTGGATTATCCAAGTCATAATACCGCTCACCATTTACAATAGGAGCAGGTGTTGGTTCTGCCAAATATCCATTTATATAATTATATCGTGGATGAGTTCTCTCTTCTTCGCAATACTTCACAGGTTTTTCTGAAGTCCAATGATTTATTTTTTCTTTTACAATAATTTCTTTTTCTCCGTCTAATTGTTTAACATTATTAATACTCACATTTTTAAATGTATCATTAATTTTTTTAATTTCATTTCCTACATATTCATCCATCACAGAAATCATTTCTGGAACAGTATCTGCAGATTTATTATCCCATCTCCCCGTATTTTTTATAAATTCTTGAGAATCTGTTTCATAAGACTTTACAACTTCTGCATAAGTTGGAAGTAATTTCTCTATGGATACTTTAACATTTCTATCTGGAATATTATTTAAAGTATCTCCAGATATTTTTTCTTTTACATCATCTATTTTTTCTAAAAATATATCTCTATTGTCTGGATACAAAGATTTTACAGTTTCCGGAATATCATCTTCAAAATCCTTTTCATTTAAAAAATCTGAATATAAAAATTTTAAAAAATTTGTATAATATTTAAATTCTTTTCTATAACCCATTAAATCCATCGCTTTTTCATATTGTTGCAAATTCATTTTTTGCATTCCTGTTTTCTCAGTTGTACTATCCCAATACAAAATTTCATCACGAATTACATCATTAAATTCTTCTGAACCAGAATATAATTTTTCATGCATAACATGATTTTTATCAAAAAATTTAAATAATTGACTTTTTGTTCCTGGAATTATTCCATGCCAAATTTCTGCACTTGGAGTATTTACTTTCGGATTTTCTATCCATTTTTTATCTTCTGTATCCCAAATAAAAACTGGTTTTTCAAAATCAGTATACGGAAAAATAGATGGCATATTTCCAGCTTCAGATTTTAAATCTGGCAAAATAACATCTCCTATAATAATTATTCCCGTAAGAAAAAAAATATTATCTTCTATTTTTTGCCCTTCAAAATAATATTTTTCTAAAATTCTATAAATTTCTTCTGATGTTTTTTCTTTATTTACTGGAATAATAGAAACTTTTGTATCAGAATATGAATATTGAACATCTTGTGCATATCTTGTTATTTTTTTATTTAATTCAACATTATCATACAAATTTTTATCTACAAAAATAGTTATCAAACTATGCTCCGATTCTATATATTGCGAAGAAACCATTATATTTTGCCAAGGTAATAATATTGGCAAAATTAATGCAATTATAATAACACTAGATACTAATGGCTTAAATCTAAAAAAATGAAACATAAAAAACCATACAACTTTTAATTGCTGAAATATAAATTGAAAAAAATTTGAAAAAATTTTTAAAAAAAACATGATATAAATATGTTAATGTGTGTATTTTATTAAAACAGTGCTGATTATTTTATACAAAACAATCATATAATTATACCAAACACTTCTAAATATAACTATTTAATAATAAAATTTTATATTACTTATTCTTATTTTTATTTTATAACATAAAGTGTTTTTCTACTCCACAATTCCTAACCTCGCTTCAATTTCTTGATTTACAAATTCTAATTTTCTACCATATCGAGTTCTAGAATATTCTTTTAATATATTCGCCACTTTTTGGTTCGACCCTGTTTGATCCCAAATAGTCCCCATAGAAAAAGGACGCGATGGTGCATTTCCAATAGAAAGTTTTAAATATGCTTTATAATTTGCAATAGATAAAATATCCTGATTTGAAAGCACTGGAGCATATTCTTTTTCAAAATATTCTGCATCTTCTGCCCCCATTTTAAATGTAATCATTGTTCCCACATTACCAAAAATAGCTTCTTTCAATTTTGTTTCTTTTCCTCCCATTCCCCCACCATTCAACTGAGCAATATATTGATGCGCCATCACAAGTGCTAGTTTATATTTTCGGGCTTCCGACAAAATATCTCCAAATGCATCTGTTGCAAAATTTTGAAACTCATCCACATATAAAAAGAAAGGAACCCGCTCTTCTTCTGGAATATCAGCACGACTCATGGCTGCCATAGAAACTTTATTTACCAATATCAACCCTAAAAGCTGTGCATTTGTATCTCCAATCAAACCTTTTGAAAGATTAATTAAAAGAATTTTTCCTTCATCCATCACATCTCGAACATTAAATGCACTTTTTGGCTGACCAATAATATTACGAATAGTAGTATTTGAAATAAATGGACCAAATTTTGATGTAAAATATGGAATCATCTCTTGTTTTTCTCTATCCCCAGTATTTGCAATTTCTCCCTCCCAAAACTGACGAACCACTGTATTTTTACACTTTGTAACTTTATATTTTTGAAAAGTTTCATCAATAAACATTCGAGGAATATCCAAAATAGTAGCCCCCTCTTCTTCATCGTCCATTAATGTTAAACACGCATTTCTAAAATAATGTTGAATTCGTGGACCAAAAATTTCATTTCCAAACATTTTAATAAAAATTTGCATGGCATCCAGTGCAGCTCTATCCTTTTGTTCTGGAGTTTTTGCCTCCAATATATTTAACCCCATTGGTCGCTCTGTATCTGCAGGATTAAACACTACAACATCTCTTGCTCTTTCTTTTGGAATATATCGCAAAATATCTTCAATTAAATCTCCATGTGGATCAATAATTCCAAAACCAGTTCCATTTTTTGCATCTTGTCGTGCCATATACGAAAGCAATACAGACTTACCAGAACCAGATTTCCCCAAAACATACATATGCCGAGAACGGTCATAAGCCGAAATATATACAGGAGTTGGAATACCACGATATGTATTGTATCCCATTAATACCCCCTCTGTTGGCAAATCTTTTGGTGGTTGCAATTTCTTATACTTCAACCATTGAATTGTACTAGATCTATTATATTTAGAATCTGGCATATGATACAAAGTTGAAAGTTCATCTGGAACCAAAACACTTGGTTTTCCAAAATAAGCCTGACCAAGCCTTCTTTTAAAACCATGAAACATCAACCAACCATTTATAGAATCAACAGGAAAAATTCTTTTATAATCAAACCAATTTGAATATGTGTCTCGAAAAACAGTAAAAGAAACCAAAATATCGTTAAGTAAACTTTCAACACGTTTATCTGTTTTTGCACACACCATAATTCTAATATGCGTAATAAACGGCTCTTGCCCAGACTTCAACCCCATTCTCTTAATCGCCTCTTCTTTTGGTTGCAACATTCTCACAATTCCTCCAGATTCTTCTTTTTTAGACTTTAAAATATCTGTACTGCCAGAAAATAAAGCCCCAATAAATCTAAAAATAATTCCAATAACCGGAATATCTAAAAATTTAGGAAATGTATTCACTTCTTTTTCTTTAAATAAAAGAGTTGAAATTCTCTCGGCCTCTTGTCGCCACTCATCTCCAATTGGATTTATAATAATTTGAATAGCTGCCGTTTCATCTGGTGAAAGTTTTGAAAAAACATTTGTAATATCATTTAACGGATCTTCCTCCATTTCTTTTATCATTTTAATAGGATAGTAATCTTCATTTTTTGTAAAAAGATTATATCCATTCATTGAGTATCCTTTCGTTTTAAACTGATAATCCTTTCGTGAAGTTTCCACTTCTACCGCAGAATACAATGCTGTTAATTGCTTTTCTACTATAGATTGATAATATTCATCACACACTACATAAAACTGTAATTGACGGTTAATCATTACCAATTCACACGAAATTTCATTATGATCCCAAATTCGAGAAATAACAGAATGCCACCAGTTCAAATCTGAAATTTCATACATAGATCTATAAAACTGAGACATTACACCCATAACCTCTTTAAAATCTTTATGTGTTCGTTTTTCTTCATCTGCTTTAGAATCTGCCCGAGGCATTGTTGCCTTTATATAAACTAAATTTCTACTTTTTCGCTCATGATACCATTTTCGCATAAGCGCAAAACCAATAGTAAGAGAATAATAAATCCAAAAAAAATCTATCACAATACTCATTTGCCTATCTGGAAAATTTGAAATTAACCAATCAAAAAAGCTTTTATAATCCACATTATCTACCAACATTTGCACAGCACTAATACCTGCAAATATAAGCATCATGAATAAAATCCGAAATTTAAACAATTTTTTCAATGTCATATTTTTTCTCTAATTTTTTATATTTTAAAAACATATCATAATATTATACTAAAAAACATAATTTAATACACATAATATATTGAATTTGAACTGTATGTATATAAAAAATTAGTGTATAATTTGTTAAAAAAATTAACTATTTATAATTATTTATATGACAAATACAAAATTAGACAACATTCCAAAACTCAGCCTTACTGATACACTTGATGTAAAAGATTTAGATAAAATAGCAGATTTAGATAAAATAGCAGAAACAAGCTTTTCTAACTTAGAATCTCTCTCTTTAAATTATTTAATAGAAAGTCGATACAATAAAACCGAAAGCCAAGAAAAAGACTTAGAAGATATAGGAAGGAATTCTTGTGCAGCCAAAATACTTGCATTAAGCAAAAATCTTTCATGGGCAAATAAAGCACCAAACACAAATGCAGACAAATTAAATATAACAAAAACTGCAAATAGCTTAGGACTTGGAACTTTACTCGCAATAGGAGATGCGATTGAATATGAGTATTTTAAAAATGAAAAAAATTCTCCAACTAATTTATCCTATGCAGAACATATAAAACATCTTAATCCTGCTGACTTATTACAACACTCTGGAGTAAAAAATACAGACACAAATATTAGATCTATTCTTCAATTATTTGGACAAATATTTGCGATTAAAAATCCAGAAAAAAACTCTTTTGCAGATATCTTACAGAAAAAATGGAAAGAAAGAATTACAAGTACGGTAAACACAAGTGTTCAGCATTTTAAAAAAAACCCTCCTACACCAGAAAAAACTACAACAACTAACACAGAAAAAACTAAGAAAATCAGCAACCGTACTATTGGAAACATTGTAGGTGGTGGAGCAGCACTTTTAACTACCGCCTTAGTAAAAGGATCTGGGAAAGGGTCACTAGGAAAAGCATTAGTTGCTGGAACTATAGCGAAAGCGGTAACTGACATAGCCTTAGACTACTCTAAAACAGGAGATCTTGTGAAATCTGGAAAACATTTTTTTTCAGATTCTTATGATATTGCAGTAGAAACAGGCTCAGATTCATGGAAATATTTAAGTTCTTCAAATCATAGTACTAGCGACAAGGCGATAGAAGTAGGTAAGTATGTGCTTGGTGGATTAGCTGCATGGTGGGCAGGAAGTACCGCATTACAAGGAGCAAAAAACAAACTTACCTCTAAAAGTGCTACATCTGGTACAGATGAAGGAAGTTCATCATTATGGAAATGGCTAGGTGGTGGATTACTAGGAACTACAACTCTTGGAATTATTGGATTGTTTTTACCAGCATCTGCACAAAAATGGATTCATGAAAAAACAGGTATTAATTTTAACCTCTTAGATGCTGGGAAAAATGCTGTAGGAAATGCAGTAAAAGATCTAAAAGACGGAACGATTAATTTAATAGACGACGTAACAAATAATGAAATAATAAGGCAATCAAATCTATTTGGAATAGAAGCAAAAAATACTCCTGTAACAACAGACCACCTTACAACCCTAATAAAAATTACTACAACCGAAACAAACTCAGTATTTAAAAAACAAGCACAAAAACTTCTTGATGAATACAATGCACAAAAAGACAAGCGACATGATACCAAATTTTCAGACGTAAGATTCAATAGACTTGCAATGACTGCACAAGAAAATGCAGGATATACAGTTGAAAGTAAAATAATTACAAGACCTACAAACACTACTAATGGGAAATATTCACTTTTTATAAAAGATAAAAATAACACTATTTTATATACCTTTAATGATTTGATTTTTGATCCATTAGACCATAATAAAGCCGTAGAAAAAACATCTGCACAAATTACAAAAAACAAAGAAATACTAAAAATTCAAGGAATGAACAATATACTAAGTATACTTCCTAAACATAGAGATAAAAATGCCCCCGACGTACAAAAGGTATTAGAAATTGCAGAAGAAATAAAAAACAATACCGACACTGAAGAATTAATAAATCTATATGATAGATTAGAAGAAGCTGTAGAAAAAATTGATGGAGACTTTTATTACGAGAGAGATGGAAATGAAATTATTATAGACTTAGAAGCTACTCATGACCACAACGCTGTAGAATTTTCTATTGGATTTGTACCAGATATAGAAAATAAAGATTTTTTAGAGCATAAAGATTTTGTAGACACAAATTCATTAGAATCTTTCGCAAAAGGTGCAAAAAATCATTTTGAAAAAGCAGCTCATCTTTCTATACGACAAATGCTTTCTTCTGATGATATAAAAAAAGGAAGCCCAATGTATGAGGTTTTGGTTAAATATGAATCGTTTACTGATCCATGGATAAATCCTGCATTTTTCATTGATATTATGTATGCAATTTACGAAGATAACAGTAACCCCGTAGGAATGGTACTAGACTCTGGACAATTTGGATTTTGGTTCGGAGGAGCCATGATGTGGACAACCGTAACAGAGGATATATGGAATACAGTTGGAGCGTTAAATCCATTCGACTTCGATGTTGAGCAATTTACACAAGGAGTTGGAGGAATTGCAAGCACTGCTATTGTTATTTCTGGAGCAAAAGGTGCCGATAGCTTATTAAAACTTGCGGCAAACAAAGCTGGAGGTATGACTAAATTAAAAAAAACAGGAAAGGTATTAAAAGTTGTAGGAAGTCTTGCACGAGTCGCAACATTTCCTGCAGGATTATTTTATAATATTCCAAAATGGGTAGTAAAAACTGCACACGCTGGTGCAATAATAGAAAACAAAGGTGATGCACTTGTAAAAACTACAGGGAGAGCGTTTCATCAGGCTCGACATCCGAATGCAATTGCAGGAAGGTATTTTAGGCAAGCAAAAAGATGGGGATACAAAAAAGTTCCGTTTCTTGATAAAACAGAAAAAAGACTGTTTATCTTTTTAGATAAAGTAGAAACGTTACAAGAAACAAGGGCAATGTATTCAAAACGAAACGCATTAAACACAAAACTAGACCCTAGCAAGCCTATTGCAGGAGCAGGTAAAAAAATGGAAACCCTTAACGAACTTTTAAAAAATGACGATTTAAAAGCTGAATGGAAAGCTATTCAGAAAGAATTAAAAGCATATAAGAAAGTAAATATAACTCTTGCTAAATTTAGAAATTTAACAACCCTAAAATCTGTAGCCAATGAAATTTGGAAAAATGGAGAAGGCGTAAAAGCCGTAACAAAAAGAAGAATGAATATAACCTACAGAGAACAAATAGTAAAATATTTAAAAGATAAAAGCCCAAGACCTGACTACTACAAAATTACAAAAAAACTTAAAGAACTGAAAATTGAAAAAGCTATTATTGAAGAAAAGCTAAAATTAAACAAACACAACACCACTCTTATATCAGACTTAAAAACTGCAGAAGCAAATATTATAAGCAAACAAGCAGAATTAGACGCAACAGACTGGGAAACGGCAAAACGTAATGCAGGAATTGCTTCCGACTTTGAAATAAAAGAAAGCGAAGAAAAATTAAAAAAAGCACTAAAAAAACAAAAAACCCTACCAGACAAAGTTAAAGCATTGAAAAGTAAAAAGAATGTAGCGAAAACAAAGTCTATAAAAGGAAGTAAACGAATTACAGCTGAAATCAAAAGTAAATCAGGTCAAATTACAACAATTGACCGAAAAATAATTAATGCAAATGCAAGGCTCCTTGCAACATCCACAGCCGAATCGAGAGATCTTATACTCGAAAAAATAGGCGATTTAACATTAGACAAGCACACTCTTACCGACGATATTAGTGACTTAAAAAAAGAGAGAAAAATTATTAATAAAAGATTTAGAAATTCAACAAAAGCATTCCGCGATGCAAAAACAGAACTTAAAACAATTACAACAGAAATTGAAACTCTTGATGCAGATTTAAAGAAACAAAAAAATTGGAGAAAATTAAAAACTACAGCCGCAGCTACTAAATTTACAACAGGTAGTACTGAAAAACTTTGGGACGGAACAAAGTGGGTTTGGGAAACAACTGAACCACTGAGGGATGAAACTACAAAATTTTTAAAAAAAGTAAATGACATAATCAAAAAAATACCACCAGAAAAACAATCCAAAGCAAGAGAAGTAGTAGGAAAAAGTTTAAAAATTTTAGGAGTAGCAGGAACTATATACACATTACAACTTATAAGTGATGCAGAAAATCCATATTCTGCAGTAACAAAAGAATCCGCAATTATTGCATTATTTAGTGCAGGAATAATTACGGGATCAAGGACGGGAGGTCTTATTGGAGGTATAGCAGGAGGAGTTTCTGCCACAATAGCAACATTGATATGGGGAGAAGATGCAAGTAAATACATTGATGATTATATTGAAAAAATGGAAAAAAATATTTCATCAAAATATTCAGAAGCATATCAAGATGGTAAATTAGTTACAAAAACTGCTTCTGATTTAGTATCAGGATCTTCTCTATGGGATATTAGTTTCGGAAATATATTTATGGGAGACGATGCTTTTGATTATTTATCAGATACTAATACTGGATTTAATGGAAAATTTTATAGATATTTACATAGAAATGAAAAAAATCTAAATTATTGGAACAAAAAAATAAAAGAAGAAATTGCAGAAGTGGAAGAAGAAAAAAATACACATGAAAAAATATTTAATTCATATTCTTCTGAAATAAAAGAAAAAATTAAATCTGAATTTAAAAACTTGTCTAAAAATCAATTATTTAAAAAGAAAGAAGAACTTGAAAATAAAAAATCTGCTAATATTGAAAAATTACATTACATTAAAAAAGAATTATTATCTGCAAAAATAGAAAATTTAAAAAATAAGATAATTACAAAAGATTCTATATGGATTGATCAGCAAACCTCATTATTTATTAATACATTTAATAAATTAAAATCTATAAATGATAAAAATTCTGTTGAGTATTTTAAAACATTACAAAAATTTATAATACAACTTCAAACATATTCAAATATTGGACTTTTAAATAATATAATGAGCCATATTTATGATAATTATCTAGAAGATAAAGATAAAACAAAGGGAATAAAATTAGCTAATGAAATGTTAGATTTTTACAATTTATTGCCAGAAAGAAAAGATGAATTACCTCAAGAAATTCAAGGATTATTGAATTTATTAAATAAATAATTAATTATCATAAAAATACACCTCTGTTATCATTTTTTTTGCAAAATCCTACCAATAAATGAAATGCAAAAAAACAATTTAATTTTATCTTACTGCTCAAAAACAATTTTATAATGATTTTATTACAAATATTATTAATAATACAAAATATAACTTTTTAGAATCTGATGATATTTTACACGGACGACTTGCTACAAAATTACAAATATTGAAAAAAATGAAAGAAATAAAGAAATAAAGAAATAAATTTTTATACTATCATAAAAACCCCCTCTATTATCATTTTTTTGCAAAAAAAAAGAATAAATGATAACATAAAGATATAAAAATGATAATTATATTCTAGGTAGTATGAAAATAAAAAAATCTGAAATTCGACAAAAAAAAATTCTAAAAATCTTAGATAATAAAAATCTATCATTACATGAAATTATTCAATATTTTTCAAATGAAAATGACACAATTTCGCAAATAACAATTATTCGAGATTTACAAAAATTAATTACATCTCAATATATATTAAAAACAGGAAAAGCAAAATCTGCAAAATATAAAATAAATCTTTCGTATTCATTATTAGAAACAGTGGATATAGATAAATATTTTCAAAATCCTGCCAATAAACGAAATGCAAAAAAACAATTTAATTTTACAATATTTTCTCAACTTGAATCTGATATTTTTTTTCCAGAAGAAAAAGAATTACTCCAAAATTTACACAAAAAATTTCAAAAAAAATTTCAAAAATTTAATTCAGAAATTTCAAAACAAAAAGAATACGAACGGATTATTATTGAATTTGCGTGGAAATCCTCATATATAGAAGGAAACACATATTCATTACTAGAAACAGAAAGATTGATAAAAGAGCATAAAACAACCGATGGAAAAACTGCAGAAGAAGCAAAAATGATATTAAATCATAAAGAAGTTTTTGATTTTGTACTGAATAATAAACAATATTTCACTACAATTTCTCGAATAAAAATTGAAGAAATTCACAAAATATTAACAAAAGAAATTGGAATCACTGCAAATATAAGAAAAACACCAGTAGGTATTACAGGCTCCGATTACAAACCATTAGACAATCAATTTCAAATTGAAGAAGCTTTAGAACAAATGATTATTCTGATAAATGTAAAAAATAATTTTTTTGAAAAAAGTTTTTTATTATTACTACTTATTTCTTATATTCAAGCATTTGAAGATGGAAATAAAAGAACCGCTAGAATGACCGCAAATAGCGTACTAATTGCCAATAATTCTTGTCCACTTTCATATAAAACAATAGAAGAAATTGATTATAAAAAAGCTACATTATTATTTTATGAACAAAATAATTTAAGTGAGATGAAAAAGATTTTTATAAATCAATATTCAGAAGCCGTACATGATTATTTTTAATATTTATTACGCTTAATACTTGCACCATTCAAATACTGGAAAAAAATTTCCTCCCCAATCCCCTTTCCATTTTTTTATTAACCAATGTGCAGGTGAACAATTTTCTATAAAAATAAATTTCTTAATAGGTTTTAAATATATACTTTCATCGTTTCCGCGTACATCTACAATTCTATTTAGTTTTAATCCATTTTCAGACATATTCAAAAGTGTTTTTGCAAAATCTAAAACTTTCTCACTTCTAAAAATTGTATTTAATCCATTTTGTGGAATTTGTTTTTTCATTTCTTCAAATTCTTCAAAACTCCAATTATTCACCATTTCATACAGAGTATTTAAATTTTTTTCATCATAAATTAACCCTTTTATAAAAGCAGGAACCGACGGAACAATTGATGGAGGAAGAGAGTCAAAAATTCTAATTTCAAGAGTATTTCTCATTCTAACATCTGTCCAAATAGACTTCATATGCATTTCAAAATCTTGAATATTTGGAAAATCCAATACTTCTTTATTTTCAATTTGAAGCCCAGATTCTAAAAATTCTCCAAAAGTTTTTTGTGGATAAATCCATTTTTTTTCAATAGACTTTTTTTTTTCAATATTTCTTTCAAAGAAAAGTGCAGGTTTCTCATATATAAAATCTATCCAATCGTTATAAGTAAATTTTGAATAAAATAATTTTTTATTTAATGCATATGTATCCATACCTTTTTGTGTCACAAACATTCTGTAATTTATTTTTTTTGAAAATTCTCCATTTTTAAAAGGAGAGTTTGCAAAAATTGCCTGCATTATTGGGGCGAGTAAAAATAAAATTTTTGATTTTTTACCAAAATCTTCTTCTGATGCATAGTCTAAACTTACATGAATTCCTGCCGTTCCTTTTGACCAATCATCAGAATATTTATTACTTTCTTTTTCTAATCGTTCTTTTCTGTACATAATTAATTGATCTCGCCGCCCACCATTATCATGCAACAAATCTAAATCAACATCTGATGCAACTGGATTATATCCAATACCAAGCCAAGAAACACCAAATACATCAGAAATCTCAGACATTTCATGTTGATGAATTCGAAATTCACGAACTACATCATGAAGAGATGTATGCGGAGACCCTGCAAGCTCTATTCTTCCATCAGATTCTAAGTCTAAAATAGCATTTCCTCTTTTCATTTGATGAATATAGCTTCCATTTTTCTTTGTTATTTTCCACCCCAATTCTTCATACATTTTTCCTAAAATCGCCAAAAATCCATTTTTCCCTTTATACATTACGGCAGAACCATCAGGAAATCTTACCCCAATTTTTTCTATTTCCATTCCAATTTTTTGAATTTTCGGTTTTTCTCCATCTTTAAAATAATCACAAAGTGTTTGTCTTGTAAGTCTTGAATTTGGCATATTACAAAGTTAAAGTTTTTTTATACTCTATCATGAATTTTCTCTTATTTTTAATCTAAATTTTTAGTATACTATGCATAAATATATTTATATATTTTAAATTTTTTTTACATAATATTATGTCTACTGTAACTATTGCAAAAGTGTACGCTCGGCAGGTTTTAGACTCACGAGGAAACCCAACTGTAGAAGTTGAAGTTACTCTTTCTGATAACTCATTTGGAACAGTAATTGTACCATCAGGAGCATCAACAGGAATTCATGAAGCTGTAGAACTTCGAGATGGAGATAAATCTGTATATCTTGGAAAAGGTGTTTTAAAAGCAGTAAATAATGTAAACACTACACTTGCTGATGTTGTTATCGGTCAAGATGCATTTAATCAAAAAGCATTAGATGAATTGATGATAAAGACAGACGGAACAAACCAAAAAGGAAATTTGGGAGCAAATGCTATTTTAGGAATTTCTTTGGCAACTGCAAAAGCTGCGGCTATTTCAAAAGGACAAGCTTTATATCAATATGTAAATGACTTAGCTGGAAACCCACAAATGAAAATGCCAACTCCAATGATGAATGTAATTAATGGTGGAAGTCATGCAGATTCAGGATTAGAAATTCAAGAATTTATGATTTTTCCAACTGGTGCAAAATCATTTTCTGAAAGTTTACAAATTGGATCAGAAACATTTCACACATTAAAAAAATTATTATCTGCAAAAAATTATGTAACTGCAGTAGGAGACGAAGGAGGATTTGCTCCACGACTTACAACAAATGAAGAAGCAATTGAAATGATTTTGGAAGCTGCGAAACAAGCAGGACATGCTGATAAAATCGAAATTGCAATGGATGCAGCCGCTTCTGAGTTTTATAATAAAGAAACAAAATTATACACAGTGGATAGCAAAGAAATTACAGCTAGCGAACTAGTTGCATATTACGCAGATTTAAAATCTAAATATCCAATTGTTTCTTTAGAAGATGGATTTGACGAAGATGATTTTTCAGGATTTGCAGAATTACAAAAAGAATTGGGAGAAAAAATGCAATTGGTAGGAGACGATTTATTTGTAACAAACACTACACGAATTGAAATGGGAATTAATGAAAAATTATCAAATTCTGTATTAATTAAACCAAATCAAATTGGAACGCTTACAGAAACAATTAATGCTGTAGCCATGACTCACAAAGCAGGATGGACAAGTGTTATGTCTCATAGAAGTGGAGAAAGTGAAGATTCAACTATTGCACATTTGGCAGTTGCACTGGGAACAGGACAAATTAAAACAGGTTCATTGTCTAGAAGTGATAGGATCGCAAAATATAACGAATTATTAAGAATTGAAGACCGTTCTGCACAAGCAGGTGAAAATATCCCTTTTCAAGGAGAAATTCGATAATTATTTGAATATTATAACCCTACATAGTAAAATCTAACCCACTATCACAAATAACTCGAGTTCCTCCAAATTTTAATTTAAACGATGCCACTCCATTCAATGAATGGTTTGGTTCGTTTTCTGGTGAAATCCCTAAAAAATCATACACTTTTGCCCCTTTCTTTTTTGCCCATTGCATTCCTGCCCATTGCAATAAATATGGAGCCATCAATCCCCTTTTTCTATTGGTAGATGCTCCATAATTATAAATAGCCATTCCTTTAGCAATAGTAAAAATAGCACTCGCAAGCACATCTCCAGTTTCATCTTTTGCTGTATACAACACAGCATCATCTTTAAAACTTTTTAATAAATCTGAATATACATGTTTTTTATTTGACCGAAATCCATCTCGTTTGCTGGTTTCACACATTAATTTCCAAAAATTTTCAACATTTTTTTCTTCTTCTATAACTACTCCTTTTTTTCGTGCAAGCTTGATATTATATCGTCCTTTTTGCTTCATTTGAGATAAAATTTCATCATCATCTTGTTCTAAATTTATCATTAATGTATTTGTTGGAAAAATTTCTGGAGCTGTTTTATTAATATTTTTTTCTAAAAATTTTTGAAATAATTTATTATTCCAAAAATTTTCTGTTCCAAACGGTGTATAAATTCGTACAATTCCCACATTATTTTCTTTTTTTCTGGCTTCAAAAAAAACAGCCTCTATCAGCTCTACAAAATTATTTGCATTTCCAATTGGTCCACGCGGTAATTCCCACATAGGCTTTACCCAAAATTTAAGAAAATGTGCTTTTCGTTCTATAACTAAAACTTTAGCATCATTTTTTTTTATCCAAAATGCTTTACATCCATTGTCTTCTTTTGCTTTTTTCCATGCATCACTTTGCCAATAATGCGATACAAAATTTTCTGGAAATGTTTCGTTTGCTGTTAATTTTTCAAGAGATATACTCATTTTTTAAATCTAAAAATATTTTTTATATATACATCATACAAAAAATTTAAAATAAAATCATGAGAATAAAATTATTTTAATTCTTCTGTTATTCCCATCAATCCACTTCGCATTAAAATTTTTACTTCTTTTTTTGAAAACCCATGCTTTAGTAAAAAATCTCGTTTTGCAATCATCTCATATAACGAATTATGTAAAAATTTTATTGCTATTTTTATTATCTTTTTTTGAATAACTGTTAATTTTCTACCGAAATATTTTTCAACTGTAAAGATTATATCTTTAATATTTTTGTTTGCATTTTGCTTTTGTAAATTTTTTAAATCATCTGAAAAATTAGCAGAAATTAAATGTTCTTCTAAACTATTTTTTATAATTTGTGGAAGATTTTTATATTGAGAATAATCTTTTTTCCATAGTACTGTATCTTTTTGTTTTTCTTGTTTTTCTTTTCGTATTCTATCTTCTTCTTTTTTTTGAACTTCTTCTTGCTTTTGTTCTGCTTTATTTATGTATTCTTCTACTTCTTTTTTAGTTTTTTCTACAACATTTTTATTTTTTACATTTTTATTTAAATTTGTAAATCCTGAATGTATATGATAATCATCATTATTATTATCAATAGTAGTATTTTCAAAAATAATATTTCCTTTTTGAAAATATTTCACCCCATCTAATAATTTATTTGCACGAAGCAATAATATTTCAATTGTATCTTTTTCTAAAAAATTTGTAACTCCAAAAGATAGATTTGTATAAATTCCTTTAAGATTTGGAAAAACTAATTTTCCATTTTCATCTTTTTGTTCTTTCAGTTCTTTTGTTAATTTTAAAATTTTACTCTGTGCTATTTCTTCTACTTTTCTTGTATATTCTACTATTTCATTTTCTGTTAAATTTTTAAACACAAGTGCATACTCATCTCCATGTGGATGATACGGTATTATTTTTTTATTTTTGTTTAAAAAGTTTGGAATTGAATCTTGCAATGCTTTACCATAAATTTTTAAAACTTTATCTGCATTTTCATAATGAATAACAGTATTTACATTTTTAAAACTTGTAAGATCCATATAACAAACTTTTATAGAAGATCTATTTTTTTTTGAAATTTGTTCTAAATTTTCTTTTAAAATTTGTTCGGTAGGTAATCCTGTTAATATATTTTCTCCAAATTTATTTTGCAATTGTTCTGAAAAATATTTTAAAAATTTAAGATCTTGTTTTAATTTCCTTTGTAATATATCAGTATAATTTTTTTCTGTATATAAAAGTGATATTTCAATATTCTTTTGAATTATAATCTGTTGTAATTCTTTTACTAATTTTACTAAATTTTTATTTTCAGCAACAAGAGTAGATAATTTCCAGTCTAATACAAATGATTTTTTAATACTGTTAGTACGAAAAAATCTATAAATACTGACAATATCTTTAAGAGATAATCCCAAGTTCTTTAGTTGTGGAGTAAAATCTTCTTGCAGTACTGCTTTCGCTATAGATAAGTCTTTTTCTAACTCTTCATTCTTTTTTTTATATTCTAACGCTAGCTCTTTTTCTTGTGCAGACAAATCACCTAGCTCAGAATTTCCATACATATTTTCAAATTCTTCTTTAAATTTTTTTTCTTCTGATAACTCTTTTGATAATTCTTCTAATTTCATAAAAAATAAAATATATATTTCGTATAATTATATCAATTTTCATGTAATAATTCAAATAATTTTTAGTTTTATAAAAATTCTAAACTAAAGAATTCCAGAAATTTTCTGGATTTACTATTTTATAAGAGCTATTTGGATATGCATTTACAAAATCGTTTGGACAGTCAGGATTTTTTTTATTGGAAAATTTTATTTCTGTTGCGAAAATTTTTCCGTTTTTTTCTTCAATGAGATCAATTTCTTTATTTGTATGAGTTCTCCAGAAATATAAACTCCCAAAATCATTATTATATCGCTTATATTTCAATCTTTCCAAGATATATAAATTTTCAAAAAGTCCTCCTTTGTCATTTCGAATATCAATATCTAGAAAATTTTCTATAAGCATATTTCTTACTCCTAAATCATAGAAAAAATATTTTTTTGAACGGCTAATTTCTCTTCTTAAATTCCTACTAAAAGCAGTAATTGGGAAAATAACAAAAGATTTTTCTAATAAATCCAAGTATTTTTCTACTGTTTTTTTATCGATTTCAAGAGTGCTACTTAATTCAGAAAGAGAAACTTCTGATCCAATTTGAAATGCCAAAAGTTGCAATAATTTTTTTAAAAGATGTGGTTTTTTGATATTTCCATATTCCAGAATATCTTGATATAAATATTGATTTGTTAAATTTTGCAAAAGAATTTTTTTCTGATCAATATTTGACTGAAAAACATCTGGATAACTCCCCCACAACATCATTTGAGAAATATTTCCAGAAGCCTCAAATGCATTATTACTCACCTCTTGAAGAGAGAGAGGAAATAATTGAAATTCAATATTTCGTCCAGTAAGAGGTTCAGAAATAGTGTTTGCAAGAGACAGCGTACTTGATCCAGTTATAATAATTTGTAAATCAGGAAGATTATCATGAATTATTTTTAAAACTAATCCTATATTTTTTATTCTTTGTGCCTCATCTATAAACAAAATATCAGGATTCCCAATAGTATTTTTTAGCTCCTCAAAACTACTTGGAATAAATGCATTTCTCACTCTTTCTTCATCTGCATTAAGAGATAAAATAAAATGTGTATCAGAATATTTTTCTAAAATTTTTTGAATAAGTGTAGTTTTTCCTACTTGTCTAGGTCCATAAACAGTAATAATTTTTCCAGAAAAAAACCATTTTTCTATATTCTCCTGAAGAATTCTCTGATACATATAATATTTTAAAAAATAAAAATTTTCATTATAAATATTGTACTCCCTAAATTTCATAAAATACAGGGAATTAAATCCTTAAATTTTATAAAATTTGGTGATTTAAGTTTTTCAAGACATAAACCAAGCATGATATCTAAATTTCATATAAAAATATCAATTTTTATGTAATAATTCAAATAATAAAATTTTCAAAAAAATAGTATGACAAAAACAATAGATAATTCAAACAAAACAGTTCTTGTAGGTTTATCTGGTGGGCTTGATTCCACAATTTCTGCTTTTTTATTACAACAACAAGGATATAATGTAATTGGTGTTCATTTTCAATTGTGGCATGATGATAAAACAGAAAAATCTACAAAAAATTTACCAGAAAATAAATGCTGTAGCTTACGAGATTTAATGCTTGCACGAACAGTTGCAGAACAGCTTGATATTCCATTTTATGTTTTTGATTTTCGAGAACGATTTAAAAGAGACATTGTAGACCATTTTATAGATGGATTTAAAAATGGAATCACCCCAAACCCTTGCGTTGAATGTAATAGATCTATTAAATTTGGATATTTTTTAGAAAAAATGGAGGAGCTGGGTTGCGATGCTGTTGCAACTGGACATTATATTAAAAATGAATTTAATGCAGAACAAAATAGATGGGAAATTTCTGCAGGAAAAGATATACACAAAGACCAAACATATTTTTTATACACACTTACTCAAGAAAAGTTAAAACATGCACTCTTTCCAATGGCTCCATATTCAAAAGATGAAATTAGAGAAATTGCAAATAAAAATAATTTTAAAAGCTTTGCACAAAAAAGAGAGTCTCAAGGTGTTTGTTTTTATGCAGAAAAATCGCATATACCATTTTTAGAACGACACATTCCAGAAGCATTTATTACTGGAGATATTGTTGATATTCATACACAAAAAAAAGTAGGAAATCATAATGGAGTTTTACATTTTACCAAAGGTCAACGCGCACGAGTAGGAGGAATGCTTACCCCTAAATATGTTATAAAAATTGATGTTAAAAATAACATTGTATATATTGGAGATAATACAGATTTATTTTCTGAAAGTGTTGAAATTTTTAATTTAAGCTGGACAATGTATCCACTTGAAAATAATTCTAAAATTTTTGTAAAAATTCGCCATGGAGGAGAAAGCATGCCTGCTCTTTTTGAATATACAAATACAGATCAATCAGAGGCAAAACTTACATTTACAAATCCTGTAAGAAGCTTGACATCTGGTCAATCTGCAGTATTTTACAATAATAATTTATTATTGGGTGGAGGTGTAATGAAATAAATTAGAAAAATTTATCAATAATTTTTGATAAAGTCATAAATGCTACCATAACTGTTACCAAAATAATCATATTTCGATTTAATGCTTTTTCTATATTTTTTTCAATTTTAATCTCTAATAAATCAAATTTACCTTTTTAACTTGCTACATCTGCTGTTACTTCATTTAATTTATCGTCTAAATGATTAATATGATTATATTGAGATTTTAACATCAATGTATTTATATCATCTTGTGTCAAGCCCTCCCCTTTTGAAAACTTTGTTTCAATTTCTATTATTTTAGGTTGAATCATTTCAATTATCAAATCATCAACCCTTGTTTTATTCATATTTTTATTATTCATGTTTTTATTATTTTATAAAATATTTAGCTAAGTTAGTATCAATTCTTTCATTAATTTTTTTAGAAGTTTCAGGAATAAATTCTTCTCCTGTAATCATTTCATATGCTGTTTGATACGCATTCGACATTTTAGCAATAAGTTCTTGTGGAGCTGTTGGAAGTTCTTCATCTGCGTATGGATCACACCTATCACTATACCATCGTCTTAACACATCTTTATCAAAACTTTTTGGAGGTAATCCATTTTTAATACATTCTTCATAGCTTTCTATTTCCCAAAATCTAGAACTATCAGGAGTATTCATTTCATCTAAAATTATAATTGTTCCATCTGGCAATTTTCCAAATTCATATTTTGTATCAGCAAGAATAAGACCTGTTTTTGCACAATGTTTTTGTGCAAATTTAAAAATTTCTAATGTTTTTTTCTCTACATAATCAAAATCTTCTGCAGTCATAATTCCTTTTTCAATAATTTCTGCTCTAGAAATACTTTCATCATGTCCAACTTCTGGCTTTGTTGTTGGAGTTACAATTGTGTGTGGTAACTGTTCATTTTCTTTTAATCCTTCTGGTAAAATATGACCACAAAAATCTCTAATTCCATTTTTATAATTTACTAAAATAGAAGTTTCTGTTGTTCCTGCTAAATAATCACGAACTACAAATTCAATAGGAAAAACCTTTGCCGTTTTTGCAATTAATACATTTGGATCTGGCATTGCAATTACATGATTTGGAATAATATGTGCTGTTTTTTCAAACCAAAAAGCTGCACACCTATTCAAAACTTGCCCTTTAAATGGTATTTCAGCAAGCATTCTATCAAATGCACTTTGTCGGTCTGTTGCAACTAAAACTCTTTTTTCTTCTACTATATATGTATCTCTAACCTTTCCCTTATGTAATCTTTTTGCTATTTTTAATTCTGTTTCTCCCAATACGTGATTTGTAAATTCTAACATTTTTTCTGTAGAGTAACTCATATTAATTATTAAAAAAAATTATTTATAGTTTAATTTTATCTTATCAAAATTTTATACTACTATAATTACTTTACTAAAAATTTTATAAATTATCTAATAATTAAATCTTTTGATAATTTTTTATTCACAATACTATTTAATTCAGAAGTAGATTGAGAATTATTTTTAGAATTTATAACAAATATATTTGAAATATTTTCATTTATATCAAAAATAAAAGTATTATTTTTTGTATTTTCAAATTTAAAAGTTGCTAAATTTATAGTTTCTGGCACCTCTTTAGCTGTTCCCATTTGAGAAGAAGCTATTTTGATATGACCCATTTTATTATCAATTTTCCAATCTGATTTCATAAATAAAGCAAAATTTTCTTCTGATAAATTTTCTAAATTTGAAACTTGAACCAAATGTGGCGGAAAAATTATTTCAGATGAAAAAGATTGAATTTTTTGATTTTTTGGATTGTTCAACACCAATAAAACTTTATTTTCTTCTATTTTTTCAAGAGTAAAATAAGCAGATCTTTTTTGTAATTCAGAAGTAATATCTTGTAAATTTATATTATTATTTATTTTATTATTTATTTCTTGAGTATTTATTTGATTTATAGCCTCATCTTTATTTTCACATCCTGAAAATATTATAACTGATGTAAAAAAAATCAGAGTAATAATTTTTTTGATTTTTTGTATATTTTGTATTTTGAACATAATAATTTTGTAAAATTGTAAAGTTATAATATTATAAATATTTTTTTATTTAAGTTTTTTTAATAATTCTGGAATTTTTAAATGCTTAATAAAGAATAGAGTTGCAATAAATAATATTAATAAAAATAAACCAAGCAGAAAAAATCCAGTCAAAAACCCGAGCAGAGAAAAAATTAATCCTCCAAAAAGTTGCCCAAAAATATTTCCAATATTTAAAGATAAACGCAAACTCGCCGCCAATAAACTATTTTTAATTTTAAGTTTATTTTTTTCTAAATAATATCGCACTTCTCCAGAAAAATGAACCTGAGATGCAGAAAATGCAGCAGTATATCCAATAGAATTAAAAACACCAGCTAATATCAAAACAGTAATGCTTCCTCCAAATATTGCATCTAAAGACCCCATAATCATCAATGAAATAGCCGAAATAAATAATCCAATCATCATCATTATATGAGTCCCCCATTTATCAGCAAGCTTTCCGAATGGCATTTGTAAAATAAATACTGGCAAAATAAATATTGGCATAATAAACGCTACCCAAAAATCTAAACTTTCTCTAAACCTTTCTAAAAAAAGAGGTTGATATGTAATAGCCATAGTATCCCAAAAACTAAAAAACATAACCATTACACACGACCAAAAAAATGCATATCGTGTATTCAAAGAAAATGCTTTTCCCAATACACTAAAAGATGATGAAATTTCTGTTAAAATTTCTTTAATATGAAAATCATGTTTTGGAACTACCACTCTTTTTACTTCATTATCTTTTGCGAGAATATCTAATAACAATAAACGAGCTTCGTTTAAAAATCTACCACTAGTTTTTGCTATTTTTTTTGCAGATTTACTTCCAGATTTTGATAAATCTTTTAATTCATCTTTTATTTTAGACGAAACTTTATTTGAGATTTCTAATGTCTTTTTTTTGATTTCATTTATATCTTTTATATTTGTTTTATTATTATTTTCTTGATTTTCTTCTATTGAAATTTGCAATTTTTTTTTAATTTTTTCTGGATTTCCAATCTCTTTTAAAATCTCTTTCCAATCAATTCCATTTTTATCTGAAAATTCTAAAATAACATCTTTATCTTTTTGATTTTCAAAATTTTGCTTAAAATATATAAATATTCCAACCAAAAATACTCCTAAAAAAAACTGAGTTGTGGCTGTTCCAAACAGCAGTAACAAACCTCCAACAACAATACCTGCCAACATTCCAATACTTTCTGCAATTTTTTTTTGTGAAAATTCAGCACCTTCTGTTTCTTTTGTAGAATTATTCAAAATAATTGTTGTCATTGTAATATCCGAAATATCAAAAGCCCAAACATAGATAAATACTGCCAAAATAACAAATGCAGGTGCATTTAAAGAATTAAAAAAGAAAGAACCTCCAAAAAAAATAAAGACAGATAACAACAACCCAGCAATAGAAATTAAAAGTAAAGTTTTCGACTTTAATGTTTTTTGCATATAAAGCCAAATTCCATTTAAAAATAAACCTATGATATTTGCAATTGCCAAAATAATACCTACTAAAAATATTGCATTTTCATTATTTGGAAATTTTCCAATAATAAATAACGCAATAGAATACGACATAACGGTATACACAAACATAAAAATGAATGCTCCTAAATAATACATAAGCTTTTGCTTTGTTTTAATAGTTGTTGATTTAAGTGCTTTTGGAGCTATCATTTTATTTTTATGTTAATTAAAATTTAAAATATTTATTTACTGTTTTCTTCAAACTCTTTCATCAGCTTATCATTTTGCACACCCAAAATAAAATATGGATTTAATGAATTTGCTTGTTTCATTATTACCCAAAAATCATTATCTAAAATAATATTTTTTGGTATATATTGATTTTTAAAATCATCCATTGGCGGAGCAGAGACCAATTCTGTAATTATTACTGCTTCGTTTTCTACTCTTGCGCCTTTTTCATTTATATCAAATTTTATATTTTCAAACATTTTTGCAATAGCATAATCTGTAAATTTTAAATTTTTTAAATATTTATTTATAAACTCTTTATATTCACGAGTCATGTCTACATGCAAAAATGGCATTTGAAAAGAGTCTTCATCTTGTAACGTTTCAATTTTTGAATTTTTATTACTCTCTAAATTTTTATAAATTTTTTGCATTTCTCCAACCACTTCTTCTGGATTTTTCATATCGTATCCTTTCGCAAGAATTAAATTATCCGTTCTATCTTTTAGCTGAATAGAAACAATGAATTTTTTATCGTTTTCATACTGTAAAATTTGAATATTTTCTTTTTGTTCTTCTGTTTTCGCATAAAAAGATTTCATTCCTTTTTCATAATTATTTTTAGAATTTTTGAAATAAAAACCGTACTTACTAATATTAAATGGAATTTTATATTCAATTTCTTTCAGAAAATACGCATATGAAATAATATCTAAAGCAGAAAGCTTTAGATCTAAATCTGCAAAACTTTTTGTTGGAAATTTTTCTTTTGTTTCTTTATTTATTTGGTCTACTGTTTTTTGTCCGTATCCACTTTTTATATAATAATTTTTTTCTAATAAATCTGATTTTATCATTACAGGATTATTTAATTTTTCAAGTAAATTTTTTGCTTCTGTTTCCGAAGAATCTAACACTAAATCAATTTCTTCTTTTATAATATTTTCACTCAAATCAGTCCATGCCAAATTCATAGCACCTCCCCAAATATAATTTCCTTTATAGAGTGAACCTGTGTAATTTTTTGTGTTTTTATTTTCTTCTGTATTTAAAATAATTGCTTCTGGTTCTTTTGTAAAATCTTCAACAAGCTTTTCAACAGATTTAATATTATTTTTTGGATTTTCTGATGGGTCAATAATTTCTAAATTTTCTGGATATGAAGTTTCATATTTAATTTTCAATTCAACTAATTCAGTTTCATCTTGAACAAATTTTACACTTCCAGAAAATAAATTTTTATCAAATCTAAAATTTTCTATAAAAATTTTTGCACTTTCAAACTCTGGTAAATCTGATGTAATTTCTCCTGACCAAATATTTTTAGTTTTTTCAAAGTTAAAATTTACTATATTTTTTTCCAAATATTTTACAAAAAGTTTATTTACATCTAAATGAAAATGATACACATCGTTATCATCATAATTAAAATTTCGAGAATACAAATCAAACCCCGATTGAGTATATGAAATTTTTAGCTTAGGGTTTTTATACAGTGTTACAAAATCTGCTAACTCAATTTCAAAATATTCAGCCTTATTTTTATCAAACGACATTACAAAATTATTGTCTATAACAATATTTTTTATATCTTCAAATTCGCTTTCTGAAAATATTATTTCTAAATATGGCGTGTATTTCTCATTAAATTTTACATAAAATTCTTCAAAACCTGTATCATTATCTATTCCTAAATATTTTTCAACAATAAAAATATCCGTTGTAACCAGTAAATCTTTTGCAAGAATTGCTACATCTTTTGCAATATTAAATACATCTGCTTGAATTTTATCATTCAATAACAGTGCAATTATTTCAGACGCTTCAGGATTATTTAACTGCACCCATTGGTTTAGAATTTGAGACAAACTATTATTTACATCAACTTCTCCAAATCCATTAATTCCAACTTTTTGTGATAATACATTTCCCTTATATTCATAGTTATTTAGAATTGCAAAAATATCATTTTTTATTTTTGTAATATTTATTTCTCCTTCAATATATTCACCAAATCCTTTTCCATCAAGATTTACAGTAAATGATTTTTTATCAGTATTATAATCGTGTTTTACATTTATGTTCGTATTAATATTTGCACCCATTACCGGTGAAGATATATTTAATTCTATATTATTTTCTTTTAAATTTTCACTATTTTTAGTTTCAAAAAATTCTGTAATTTTATTACTATAAAGATTTGTTGTTTTTTGTGCTAAATAATTAAATTTCTCTTGTTTATCTAAGCTGTTAAAATCTACATTTTCTTTTGCAGTACTATGGAAATTACTCTCATCTATTTTTTTCTCAACAAAATCTACATCTGTAAAAATTTCATAAAAAAACATTGTTTCGGTTGAATCAGAAAAATATGCTTTCCAAAATAATTCGTCTCCTTCTGCTACAAAAAAAGTATATTCCATTGCGTATCCGTCCCATTTCCAATTTATTTCATTATTTTTTACTGCTTCTCCAAAAATAGGAGAAATATCTTCATATAAATCATTTAAAGTTAATTGTTCATTTTGAATCATTTCACTCAACATTTCTACAGAATCTGTATCAACTTTTGCTGTTAATATTCCCCTTTCTATTTCAGAAAAATTAAAATCTATACGATTTAAATCGTGCTGAATATTTTTTGGAATATTTCCCGAATAATTATTTATTTTTTTATCACTTAAAAAATCTGCAGTATTTTTAATTTCTGCTTTTTCAAAAGGAAGTGTAATCGCAATAATATCTGGATAATTTTTATTTTTATTTTCAAAATATGTAAATGACCCAGAAATTGATATCGCCAGTGCTGCAATTGAAAGTCCTATTTTTTGTTTAAATTTTTTCATTGTTTATTATTTTTATGTTAATTAAAATTTTGAATTTTTATTTACCTGCTAATTTCATACCAAAATTTGATATAACAGGTATATTAATATATCTCCCACTCCATGCTAAAAATCCTGCATACATTGAAACTATAAATAATCCCATATAAAAAAGAAAAAATAAGATTC
The DNA here is from genome assembly GCA_964509985.1 of uncultured Candidatus Peribacteria bacterium. Classification (GTDB taxonomy): domain Bacteria; phylum Patescibacteriota; class Gracilibacteria; order CAIRYL01; family CAIRYL01; genus SZUA-1403. Next base: position 7,843 of record CAZDZQ010000010.1, on the reverse strand, counting down.
CAACTCCTGGAATAAGTGTAAGAATCCAATAAAAAGGAAGAGAAACTAAAAATATAGCAAGAATTGCGAACCCTTGCCATGCATGATACATCGCAAATGCAGAATCTTTTCGTGTTGCCAAAACAAATAAACTTAATAGCGGAAAATATGATAATGCCCCAAATACACGCTCATCATCATTTACATCGGCTTCTTGAGGGAGTCCATTTTGTTCTAAAAATTCAGGACTTACATCAAAGCCATGAGATGGATTTGATGCAATTTTAGTAAATAATGATTTTACTTTTTTTGTATGTTTTTTTGTTACTTCACCTTTTTTATCCATCACTAATTCATCTGTTTTTTTAGTTTTATTTTTTGAAAGATTTATTTTACGAAACTCATGATTTGGAAAATATTCCAAAATTAATTTTACTCCTGCTTTTACTTTTTTTGTTTCTCCGTTTTCATTCCATTTTTTTACCTTTTTTTCAGCTTGCAACAAAGTCATTTTTGTTTTTTCTTTAAACAACTTTTCTTGATTTTTTTGATTTATTTCATCTTGTTTATCCAAATTTTTTGTTCGTGTTTCAGAAAATGTTTTTACGCTATCCACCTCTTCCATTGCTAAGCCTTTCAATGAATCAAATGCTGACTCTTTATTCTCCTCTAATTTTTTCTCTTTTTTAACTTCTTTTTTAATTTCATCTACTTTTTTAACCACTTTTTCTTTTCTCTTTTCTCTCTTTTCTTCATCTTCTGTTTTCTCTTTTATTTCTTTTATTTCTTTTTTCCCAGATTTTTCAGAAACTACTTTTTTTGCATTTTTTTTCACTTCTTTTAATTTTTCTTTAGATTTTTTTTTAAAAAATGATTTTGCTTTATCAAAATAAGATTCATCTTTTTTTGAATCTTTTTTCTCTGTTTCTTCTATTTCTTCAACTTCAACTTCAACTTCTTCATCGTTTTGTTCAGGATATTTTCCAAATACAATAAAATATAGCTTATCTTTTACTGTTCTTTTTATTTTTCCATTGCTTGTTGTTTTTTCGGTCATAAAATTACTTGTAATAATACATAATTATTTTGTTTGATATATCAATTTTTTTATATCAAAAAATTATATCAAAAAATAAGATATCTTGCAATTCTATTTTTTAATTGATATAATTATCTGAAATATTTAATTATTTTTATTTTTTTTGATGATGAATACTAAAAGCACAGACTATAAAAAACATGATAAAAATAAATATTCTGATATAGGAAAAATCTTATATGAATTTTCAACTCCCGAATTTGTAAAACAAAAAAGAGGTCAATTATGGTTCATTATTTTGGGTATTTGCGTTATTTCCGGTGTTATTGTTGGAATTTTTACTGATGCGTTAAGTGTTGTATTACTATCTATAATGATTGGTTTTATTTATACTATTACTCACAATCAAGAACCTCAAGATATTTATACCGCATTTACAGATATTGGAATGCAATATAAAGATAAATTTTATCCGTATCAAAATATTGAAAAATTTTGGATTTTCTATGTTCCACATCAGCAAAAAACATTGCATATTTTTATAAAAAACGGACGATTGAGACAAGAAATTGCCATTCATATAAAATCTCAAAAAATAAATAAAATTAGAGAAACACTTGGATATTATATTCCAGAAGACGAAGACGCAAAAGAACCCATGCAAAATATGCTAGCGAGAAAATTAAAACTATAAAAAAATCATAAAAATAAAAAAATAAATATAAACAATTTATGTCAGATATAAATAGTACAGCAAAGGTGAACAATAGCAATAATAATATTGATACTACTATTATTGAACAAAATAAAAATCAACCTAAATTATCTGAATTATATAAAAATGTAAACAAAACAATTCAAACATGCAAAGAAAACGACAAAACAAAAATTTGTGAACAACAAAACGAAAAATTACAAACACAAAAAGAAGCAGTAGAAAAATCACGAGAACAACAAAATTTTGAAAAATTTCAAAAATCAGGAAGAGACGGAATGAAAAAATATTTAGACCCAAACACCAATAGTGAAATGAGAGAACAATTACGACAATCTATTCAATATATTGATTTAACTGATTTAGGAATTGTATGTGAAAACGATGGTATAGAGGCAGAATATAAAGAATTACTAGAATCTTCTTTAAATGAATATACAACCGAAATTGGTAAAAAAGTTATAAGTATTAAAGATGAAGTAATACAGGAAATAATGACTCCATATCAAGAAGAAATATTTAAAAAATCTTTTTCTGCATTTAAAACAAAAACACAATCTATAGATTTTACATTTCAAACACTTTATGAAGCTATTTTAAAAAATCATCCTCTTATAAAAAAAGCAAAAAAAGAAACAGTGATTACAGAAGAAAATATTATAAGAGACAAAGAAAAAACAGAAAGAAATAATTTAGAAGTTGGAAGTGATGCTGAAGCATATATGAATACAGAAGCTGATTATATTTTACAAAAAACTGTAAAAGGTGGACGATTTGGATATTTAGTTTCAGAAAAAGAAAAAATAAATGAGCCTTTTTCTGAAGTAATTCAATTTGTTCAAAATAATGGAACTGGGAAATTAAGTATTAAAGCATATGAAGCATATATAAATGTTTTAAAGGATTCCCGACGACCATCACAAGAAAAATGGCTGAAAGCAAAAGTAAAAAATGTAAACAAATATGGAAAAAAAAATCCAAAAAATTTAAAAAAATTTAGACTAAAACAACAAAAATTTACTCAAGATGAAACTTTTTATCAATTGGGAATGTATAAAATTGCTCAAAGAGCTGAAAAAATAATAAATAATAAAACAAATGAAAAAAATACAGAAACAGAAGAAAAACTAAATATTACAAATTTTATAAAAGGTCTGAATGGCGAATCTCAAGCAGATAAAATTAAAGTTTTAAAAAATATTGAAAATAAAAATCATCATTCATATACTGTAAAAAATTATATTTCCGATCATATAGATAGCAGTACATATTCGGAAATAACATCAAGAATAACATTTGGAAATGTATTAATAGATCAAATTGCAAATAAAGCACTTATGGTTATGGTTTTTGCAAATATTTTAATAGGAGTTCAATCTGGAGATTGGAACGGAGTAGCTCCATTAATTATTGGGGGGCTTGCAGGAAGTGCATTCATTACAAATGGAGTAGCTAATTCTGGATTCGAAAAAATGCTGTATCCAGAGAGAATGCTCAATAGTATTACAAAAGAAAGTTTTAACAATAAATATTATCCAGAATTTTTTGGAAATGAATGGGAAGTTTCTTTGGCTCAAAATATCAACTGGCCAAAACAAAAAAATAAAAAATCTATGCTTACAGATTTAAGAAAATTAGAAAAAAAAGATAATAAGAAAAAATTTGTAACAAATCCAGATGGAACTGAAACAAAATTAAGTGTTGGAAGTGGATTAAAAAATAGTGAAATAAAAGAAAGATTTGAAGAAAATTTATCTATATCAGATTTAAGAACAGAAGGATCTATGAGTAAATATTTAGATAAAGAAAACTATGTTGGACCAGATGGAAATATATACACAAAAGAAGAATATTTAGATGCTGTAGAAAGAAATTCAAATAATCATAAAAAAAGCAATAAAAATAAAAGATCTGATCATGTCAGATTTAGCATGTATAAAAAAATTGCAGGACGAATTGGAAGCAATGATAGTTATATTCCATTTTTCAACCAACTGCATGAACATTATAAAAAAAATAAGAAGAATAAGAAAAATAAATAATAATAATTTATGAAATATACAAATACAAAAATAACACCAGCAGAAAGCAGAATTTATAACCAATCTGGACAAAAACTATCTGGTAAACAAATAGAATTTCAACAAAGAAAACAACAACAAGAGAATATAAAAAATAGGGTGAATAGAGAAAATTATAATCAAGAAGTTGTAAACTATGATTCAAAAATTTTTGAACTAGAACAAAAAAGAGAAAGAATGCGTGCATATCTTCATTTCAAACAACAAGATGAACGAGCAGAAGCAGAAAAACAAGAACAAGAAATGCTGGCAATGAAAACTCTCAAAAAAACAAATCCTATATCATTAATGGGAATTACAGGAAAAACATTTACAGGACTTAGCCTCATAAGTTGGTTTCTTTATTAACTTGTTATTTTAAAATAATTATGATACAGTTATATGAAATATATATTTACTCATGCATTTTGCACATATGAAAAAATTCTATTTAAAAACAATTAGTAAAAATTTAAGTAAAAAGTGTCTTACACTTTTTGCTGGAATCTTTGTATTTGCAAATATTTTACCAATATTCTCAATATTTTTTTCTTATAATTCTGCTTTTACAGAAACAACATATGCAGAAGTAACAACAACAACAACAACTTCAACTGAGTCTGGTGGAGAAAGTATAAAAGACGCAAAAAATGTTCTGGATGTTATAAACTCTACAGAAGGTGGAGATTTAAAAAAGAAAATTTCGGAATTTGCAACATTACTGGTTGCATTTTTTACTCCGCTTATCACAATGGTTATAAAATTTGCAGGAGCATTAATGAGTGATGCATTTATTTTTGGAACAAAAGCAGAAATTGGTAAATTTCCTATTGCAGATTTATTATATCAACTTTGGGATGTTATTCGAACATTGGTAAATTATGCTTTTTTACTTATATTACTTTTTGTGGCAGTTATGAATATAATGCCAATGAATCAAGACAAATATAATATTAAGGCTATTTTACCATCTCTTATAATTTCTATTGTAACCGTAAACATGACCTGGTTTATGACTCGTGTTGTTTTTGATGTTGCAAGTGTTGCTACCCATATTGTTTATGCATTACCAGAATCTATTGCAAATAAAAATACAGGAGAAGATTCATTACTTACTCATCAAAAATGTATTGTAAATGAAATTAGTCCATCGGATTGGGATGAAAAAACTCAATCTGCTAAAGCTGGAGTTACACCTCCAAAAAATCCAAAAAATGCCAAAAATGCCAAAAAAATATATACACACGGAGATTGTCATGCGACTCATATAAAACTTAATTTAGAAGCAAATTTTACAGATATATCAATAAGATCTGAACAAGACGAATTAAATGATGCATTAAATTCAATGGACTCATCTGAAGAAGAACAACATGAAAAGCTTGCCGATGACATAGCCTCTGGAAATTTACAAGCCGTAAATTATGGAGCTCTTACTATTTATTGGGCAGATTTTGATTATTCTCAATTTCAAACAGGAACAATTTTACCACTCATGGCATTTTCTATGATGCAAATTCAAAATCTTCCAAGAATTGCAAATCAAAGTTTAAAAGAATTGAGTCAAACTGGAGCAGATGGAAATATTCACATTCCAGATAATTGGACATCATTATTTATAAATACATTAGTTGCATTAATTATTATGATAATTTTATTGATACTATTTGTAACAATGACTATTCTTCTTTTTGGACGAGTTTTTATTTTATGGGCAAATATTATTACATCTCCACTTATGGCACTTACTCCCATTTTAGATAAAGTTGGAATTTCTATAGGAGGTGGAGGAAGTGAATATTTGGGATCTGGACCATTTTTGAAAAATGCATTTGCACCTGCAATCATGGGAGCTCCTTTTGTAGTTGGATTCATTATGATTTCGGTTGGAAAACAATATCCTGTCCCTGGAATTGATACCAGCTCTGGAACTCTTGTTTTAGATACTGCGTTAATAGATGGAGTTTCTACACTTCATGCATTATTTTATTATTTTATGACTATTGGAGTGCTATGGGCTGGTGGAGTGAAAGCCATGGATTTTGCAACAAATCCAATTACTGGAACATTTGCAAAATCTATTACAAATAGAGCAGAAGGATTTGCAGATTTGTTACAATCTATACCAATACAATTCCCTTTTATCCCTGCTGGAATTAACAAAGAAACCGGAAAAATGGAATTTGCAAGTTTAAGAAATTTTACAAATGATAAATTACAAGGTTTAAGAAATACAGTAGAAAGTTGGGATAGAGATTTAGGAGCAAAATGGCGAGGAACCAGCAGTTCTCCATATACCACAGAAAGATTTTTAAGCAATCTAAATATTAACCCAAAAAATAAAAAAGCTAAAAAAATGACAGAAGAATTAAAGAAGATTAATTTAAATCAGAATATTTTTAGAGATATTGTAAATAAAATTCAAGGAGGAGACTCAGAACATGAAGCTATACGAAAATGGTTAAAAGAAAATCATTCAGCTATTCCTAGAAATATTAGGAATAATATTAAAACAGCCAAAGATCTTGCTGGCATGATATACGAAGCAAAAAATCCTGGTAAACATGCTAGTAGTGTAGCTGGAAAAGAAGCAGTTGATAATGCTATTGCAAATATTCAAGAAGCTATAGAAAATAGAACTCCTACTCCTCCTACTCCTACTCCTCCTACTCCTACTCCTAATCCTCCTACTCCTACGCCTCCTGCTCCTACGCCTCCTACTCCTACGCCTCCTGCTCCTACGCCTCCTACTCCTACGCCTCCTACTCCTACGCCTCCTACTCCTACGCCTCCTACTCCTACGCCTAATCCATAAAATAAAAAAACATGATGAGACTTAAAAACATCATCGGCACAATATCAATCTGTATTGCAATAATACTTACCATTGCATTTACCAATACAAACCGAACCTTGGCAGAAGATGCATTTGATATAAAAACATATCATTATGATAATAATCCTACTGTTAACCTTGATGATTTTGGAGAATTTACACCTGTTCAAACCGTTGGAGAATTAGCATCCAAAATTTTATCATTTTTTATGAAAGTTCTGGGAGGAATTGCAATTCTTGGAGTTATTGCAGGAGGAATTATGATTATGGGTGGAGGATTTAGCGAAGATACTATGGAAAATGGAAAAACACTACTCCTCTACTCTGTTATTGGAGTTGGAGTTGCAATGCTCGCAGTTGTTATTGTAACGCTTGCTCAAAGCTTTCTTTATTCATTTGGAAAATAAAAAAATTATATGACACACACACAAATACATTTTTTGGCACAATATATTCAAAAGTTTATACTGATTATAAGTAGTATTTTTTTAGTATTTTTTCTATCATCTGGACATGTTCTAGCAGACGAAAATAATGGATCTAGTGATCAATCTTCAAACGACGGAGCGGGTTCATTTGGAGAAAAAAAAATCCAATTAAGAGAACCTCTTTTACCTGGACAAAAAACAATAGATGTTTCTCCTGATACTAGTGGTGGAGCTATTGGAATAATGTCGCAATATGTTGGAATGATATATAAATACGTTTTAGCTCTTGGATCAATTATTGCTGTTTTAGTCACAATGTTTGGAGGTGTTAAAATGATGACTTCTGGAGGAGATTCTGGAGCAACAGGAGAAGCAAAAGACATGATTTTACAAACACTTTCTGGACTCGCCATGTTATTTTTAACAGGACTCTTTTTATACGCAATAAATCCTAATTTTTTTGTTTTTGGAGGAGAATCATCTATGACATCCAATTCAGGAATTTCAGTAAATAATTAAAATATAATAAATATAATAAATATAATTTTTTTGTTTATTATGATAAACTAAAAATATAAAAATATATTTCTAAAATTTAAATTATTAAAACTATGCAATTTGTATCACCAACCAACGACCTCGCATTCAAAAAAATATTTGGAAACGAAAATCATAAAAATATTTTGATAAGTTTTTTAAATGCTATTTTAAAATTTGAAGGAGATCAAAAAATTAAAAGTTTACAATTTGTTAAAAATGAAAAAATTCCTGATATTTTAGAGCTTA
>CAZDZQ010000009.1:0-11893 GCA_964509985.1 uncultured Candidatus Peribacteria bacterium | reverse complement strand
CATACCAATTTTCAGAAGTTTCTAATTTTGTTTGTTCCCCAAGTAAAACATTTACAATAATTTTACTGGCTTCAGCAAAATTTATATAATTCGCAAACCAATCAGATTTTTTAACATCAGAAAAATATTGAATTTTTGTTTCGTCAATTTCTTCTTGAGAATATTTTGCAAGAAGAATTATTTTTATCTTTAGATAGCCAATAACTCAAAACCTCAAAAGTTGATACATCTGCACCCTGTATTATTTCTCCTTCAAAATAAATATATTTGTCATTTTTAGCATATTGATCTCCCAAATATTTAAAATTTTCAACATCTCCCTCTAAACGAGAAATACTTTTATGACCTACCAAAAAAATACCATTTTTATCTTTTGTATAAATCCCTCCAACTACAACAAAGGAGTTAGCATCTATATCATCAACAACTTTACCATTTGAATAAATATAATTTTCATCCCTTGCCAATGTATAAAAAAAATCAGAATAATAATAAGGAACACTATTATCATAGTTCAATATTTCAAAAGTATTCGAATCTGCATTTTTTATAATCTCTAATTTAGAATTATATATAAAATTTTTATCCTTAGCGTAACTACCTAAAATATCAAAAGTTTTAACATCTATATTTAAATTTTCTAATTTAATAAAACCATCAAAATTATTCCTATAATAAAGATATTTTTCATTAACAGCTAAATAATGAGAATTTACAAAACGAATTCTAGGCTCTTTTTCATTTATCTTTGCATTCAACAAAAAAGGACGCCCATCTCCAAATGTATAATAAATATTATTTTTATCTTTATATAAACGATTTTCTATCGCTACAAACGATTCTTTATCAACAATATCTTTTATCAAAGAACAATCCATTAAACCAACACTGTTTTCACAATATTTACGATAATCATTTGTTGGCTGTGCCATAACACTTCCACCAAAACTCACACCAAACACAACCAAAGCACTTACCAGTAAATTTTTCATTTTCATATATTTTTTATAATTAATTATTTATTTATTTCACTTATTTCTTCAAAGAAGTATTAATTTCTTCTAATAAACTTTCCATGTTCTGAAATTCTTGTTTATAGTTTGTATTTTCTTTATAATCGTTTATAGACGTTTCAATTTCTTTAAAATATTCTCCAATTAACGGAACATCTACCATTTGTGCAACAAACCAAACAACAGCTCCTAAAACTACTGTAACCCCTAAAATAAAACCAATTCCTCTTGCAATTCCTGCAAGTAAATTGCTCCATAAAATTCTCCACGGAGATTTTAAATAGCGAACATAATCATCTATGCTTGCTATTTCAAAAGTTTCTATTATTTTTTCTTCAAGTTTTTTACCTTCCAACATTTCTTCTTTTATTTCTGACATAATATTTTTTTTTATAAATTAGGACTCATAACTTCAACATGATTTCCTTGTTGTTTTAATACAAAAAACCCACGACGCAACGCTTCTTTTTCAACATTTTCAGGCATAATTTTTGCAGCAATTGCTCCATATTTTTTCATGCCTGCATGCGTTGTATAAAATGTTTCAAAACGAGTTAATAATTTATCTAATTGATTTAAATCATCAAGTTTTGCTTTTGTTTTCACCTCAACAATTCCAACACTATTTCCATTTTCCAGAAAAATATCCATTTGATATGTATCGCTCCCCTTTTCTTTTTTTGCCTGACGAGATACAATATCAAAATTTATATTACCAAGCTTTGGTGTTTTCTTTAATGAAGACAAGAAAAATTCTTCAGTATCTAGCCCCTGAGTTTTTGATATTCCCTGCAAATGCTGTTCTAATTGATTAAATTTTTTATCTGTTTTTAGAAATTTCTCAGTTGTTTCAGCAAACTTCTTATCTGTTTCTTTAAACTGTCTATCTGTTTCTGCAAACATTTTAAATAAAATATCTGGAGAATACGGATCTAAGTTTTTACTATTTTTTTCTTCTTCTTTTACTATCATATTTCTTTTTTAAAATTATTTTTTTGCTTCAATTTTTGCAAATCCACAAAATTGTTGTAAACATTCTGGAATATCAACAGAACCATCTTCATTTTGAAAATTTTCTAAAATAGCGATTAACGGACGAGACGAAACAGCCGTTCCATTTAAGACACATGCATATTGCAATTTCCCATTTTTATCTTTATATCGAATATCTAATCGACGTGATTGATAATCATCTGCAATTGAAGTTGATGTCATTTCTCTATATTGATTTTGACCTGGTAACCATGCCTCCAAATCATATTTTTTAGATGCACTACACCCCAAATCTCCAGTACAAATATCCATTACTTGATACGGAATTTTTAAATCTTGTAAAATTTCCTCTTCAACTTCTCTGATTGTTTCATGAATTTCTGTTGCTTGTTCTGGCTTACAAAACACGACCATTTCAATTTTTTCAAACTGATGAACTCGTAAAATTCCTTTTGTATCTTTTCCATAACTTCCCGCCTCTCGCCTGAAACATGGAGAATATGAACAATATTTTAACGGACCATTATCTAAATCTATCACTTGCCCCGCATGAATAGAAACCATTGGAACTTCACTTGTACCAATTAAATACAAATCATCTTCTCCTGGATTTACAATATAATTTTCTCCTTTTTCTAAATATCCTGTTCCATAAATAGCTTCTTTTCTTGTCATAAATGGTGGAATTGTTGCAGAAAATCCTTTATCTGAAACTTTTCTAAATGCCCACATCATCAATGCTTGTTGCAATAATGCTAATTCATTTTTTAAATAATAAAACCGTGAACCAGAAACTTTTGCAGCCTGCTCCATGTCTAATAAATTATTTTGCTCTGCAATTTCCCAATGCTCTTTTGGCGTAAATGAAAAATTTGGTTTTTCTCCTTCTATTCGCAAAATTTTATTTTCTGCATCATCATTTCCAAAAGGAACTTCATCTCTTGGAGGATTTGGTAATCCTTCTAAAATAGATTTTACTTTTTCAGAAGCTTCATTTGCTTGCTCTTGTGCTTTTTTTTGTGCTGATGAAATTTCTTTCATTTCTTCTAAAATTTTTGCTTTTTCGTCTCCTGTCAATGTCGGAATCAGTTTTGAAGCCTTATTTTGCTCTGCTTTTAGCTCTTCTGCTTTTTTATTTAATTCAAGTGAGGATTTATCAGCAATAAGAAGCTCGTCTATAAGAGAAGACGAAACTGATTTTCTTTCAAGTTTTCGTTTAAATTCTTCTGGATTTTCTCTAATTGCTTTTAAATCTAACATATAAATAGTAAATAAATAATAAAAAAATATTCTATTTATAGAATACTGTTTATTTACCTATAAGTAAATAATATTTTAAACTATCCCCATCCTAATTTTTCACGCAAATTTTTATAATACCTCTCTGATTCCAATCGTAAAAAAGTAAGAGATTCAGCATATTCTGTTACCACTAACTTATCATACTTTGTAATTTCAAGATATTTTTGTCCATCAATAGAAATTCGCATGGAACTATCCACTGATATTTTTAATATTTTGGAAGACGGCAACACTATAGGACGCTGAGAAAAACCAGATGGAGCGAGTGCTGTTATTACAAACGCATTCATTTGAGGTGCAACTATTGGACCTCCTGCTGCAAGATTATACGCAGTACTTCCTGTTGGAGTAGCAATAATTAATCCATCAGATTTATATGTTGTTAAATATTCTCCAGAAAGTTCTACTTGTAAATTTCTAAGTCTTGCAATTCCAGCATGATGAATTGTTATTTCGTTTACACTATATATAGTTTCTACTATTGAATTATTTTCATTTAATAACTCCCCTTTTGCAACCATTCTTTTGTCTTTTGTATATTTTCCTTCAAAAATTTTCTGCAAAGCCTGTATTCCGTTTTCTTTTGTAACCGATGAAAAAAATCCTAAATTTCCTCCATTTATACCAAAAATTGGTATAGAAAATATAGCTGGTGCAAATTTATGTAATGCACTTAATAGTGTGCCATCTCCTCCAAAAAATATGAATAAATCTAATTTTTTAATATTTTCTTTTGTTAATATAACAAAATTATTTTCTACAGACTCTTCAAATTCTTCTGATTTTTCAGCTTTTTTATCATTTTTTTTTAATATTTTTTGTACTATTTTATACACTTTTTCTGTTACAAAAATTTTTTTTTTCTGATTCTGCAAATATTTTATGATATTAATAACCTCCACTTTTCCTTTTGCAGAAAGAGCATGCCTTGCTGTTATTCCAATATTATTTAATAAACTTGACATATTTATTTTTTAAGCATAATATATTTTCTAAAATTAATTTTTTAGAAATAAAAAACTTTCATATTTTGTGTTTTTATGAATATCCAAAACATTATTTCAAAAATTTTTATAAGCAGTTTATCAATATTGCTTATTGCTGTGAATAGCTTCACGCCAAAAATAACAATTGCACAAATATTTATTGATAATTTTGATGATGAAATTTTTCAAGAAAAAATCTGTAAAGTTCCTGCAAAAATTCCTACTGAATTAAAAGAGATATTTAATAAAGCAACAAACAATATTCCATGTGAATTATTACAAAGCCTTGAAAGAGTAGAAATTTTTGAAGACAAAACAAAAACACTACCACGTGCAATGGCAAATGCTAGAATTTTAAAAGTGAGAAAAGATGCAATAAATAATAAACAAGATAAAAATAATAAAGAAATAATATCTGTAATTATTCATGAATTGGGACATGTTGTAGATTTAGGAGGATTGACAGGAACATATTCCAACAATCCTCAGAATATTTCAGAATTTCATGATGGAGCATTACAATTTTACAATGACGATTTAAGTTTATTGTTTTATAATATTTCTTGGACTCCAAAATCACCAAAAGCAGATAGTACAACTCTTGATTTTGTAGGAGGATACGCAAGATATGATATGTTTGAAGATTTTGCTGAAAGTTTTGTTTTATATATAAATCATGGAAAATATTTTAAAGCACTTGCTTTACAAAACAAAAAATTACGAAACAAATATGTATTTTTTAAATATTATATTTTTAATGGAAAAGAGTTTAATACTGGAGAAATTCCAGATAATTTATTAGTAAGAAGTTGGGATATTACACAATTATAAAATTATCGAAGATTTTCAATTTCTTTTTCTGTTAATCCTGTAGAAATTATAATAATTGAAGTATCTATATTTTGTGCTATTAAATTTTTTGCTATTTCTAATGCTTTATTTTTTTCTCCTTTTTCTATTCCCATTTTTTCTCCTTTTTCTATTCCAGATTCAGTTGCAAGCTCTATTGAACTTTTTCGAATATAAATAAATTCTTTTCTTTTATGTTGTATTTCCAATTCTTTTAAAGAAAGGTTTGCTTCATTTATAGTAGTAAATGCTGTGTCAAACTCTGGATTCCAATTTTTTGGCTGAAGTTCTAAACTTCCTGCATTTTTAATAAAATATATCCATTTATCTTGAATAGATTTTACTTGCTCAAGATTTTTTGTGAATTTTGGCAATTCTACAAATATTAATTCTATATCATCGCTATAGCTTATAAATTTTTCTTTTTCTAATAATTTAAAAGAATTTATATATGTATCAGACTCTGGAAACATTTCAAAATCAAGAATACTTAATGCAATTACAGGATTAAGCAATTCATAATTTTCAGATGAAGAAAGTTGAACCGAATAATTTTTTGCAGCGTTATATAAAACTCGCTTTTCAAATCCTTTATGATTTAATACTTGCATTTCGATAATAACTTTTTCTCCATTTTCAAGAACAGCTTTTACATCGACAAAAGAATCTTTCATTCCTTTCAGCATAGGAATATTATATGGGTCTTCTATTGTAAGGTCTGATATTTTTTGATTATTTTTAAATTCTATAATTGAATTTAAAAATTGAATTAATAAACTTTTATTTTCTATGCTTCCAAATACTTTTTTAAAAGCAAAATCTGTTTTTACATCTAGAAATTTCATAAATATTTTATTTTAAATTCTATTATTTTTTTATTTAATATTTCTTATAATTGTATTTTAGCAAAACAAAAGACTTACTGTCAAAAATCAATAAAAACAAACAACCCAATATTTTTAATATTTGTCAAAACAATATTCTTGCATAAAGTTTAAAAAAACAGTACAATAATCTGATATTTTACTATTTAACTCTTTAAAAATGTCGAAATTTAACACAAACAATGCCTTTAGACAAGCAAGCGAACAACAAAAAAACAAAAGTTTTTTAGACAAACATGGAACCATTTTGGGTGGTGGAGTGCTTGCCTTTGGAATGATTTTAGTGGGAACTCAATATGCTGGAAATACTAATTTTTCTGCAGATGTAACCGACGAAGAAGAAACAACCCAAGAAGAAGTAACAACAGAAAACACAGAACAAACTGAAACATCTACCACAGAAAGTGAAGAAATAACAACAGCAGAAGCAGAAGATGGAAAAGATGAAACTAATGTAACAGAAGAAGTAGCTGAAACATCTACCGAAGAAGAGTCAGAAAAATCAGAAGTAGAAGTAGAAGATACTGAAACTATTACAGAAAAAAATCCTGAAAGTGAAGAAATAATTTTAACAGAAAATACAGAAGTACAAACGGTAACAAACACCGCACCTGTTGTTGAAAACACGGCTCCAGAAACAGTAGATGCAGTAAATGTAGTTCCTGTTCCAACGGCATTGCCAGAAGAAGAAATTGTATATACAGAACCATCACAAGCAAAAATAATTTCTGCACCATCGATAAGTAATGCAAAAATTCAAGAAATAAAAAAAGGAATTATTACAACAAGTAATGCAAATTACACACTTCCAAATGGATATGTAATGAATGAAGCATCTTTTGCACCAGAAAAAACAGAAGCAACAAACCAATATAATTAATATATTGGTTTTCTGAAAAGAGAATATACACAAAAATATAAAAAACTTATATGAACACAAATACATACAAAACATCGTTATTTAATTCTGCACACACATTTCAGAATTTTTTCACAGAAAATAAATTAATTTTTGGAGGAGATATTCCAGAATATAAAAACTATAACGTAAACGAAGGTTATAATCATAATACTGATTATCAACAACAGACTCAGGAAATTATTGAAAATAACAAATTAACTCAAGAGCAATTAGACCTCAAAGCCAAAGAATTATATAAAAATAGTGATAATGGTATTATCCCATATCATTTACGAATTGAACAAGTAGCAGATAATGAAAAAGTCTATACTTATTCTACTCAAACAATAAGAAATCTTGCACAAAAACCAGCAGGATACACAGAAGTAATAAAAGCTAAATATGATATAGCTAAAAAACAAGAAATTCAATCTAAAGAAGCAAGAAAAACTGCAAAAAATTTAAATACCAAAGTTTTCACAGAATCGAAAAATGCTAAAACAGCATTAAAAACAAAACTAGATGGTTACAATAAAAAAGAAGAAGTAAATTTATCTGAAGATTTTTTAGATATGATAAAAGATGGAGACAATGAATCTTTTAATTTTTTACTCACTAGTCTTTCAGAAAAAAATCAAGCATTATCAAATGAAATTAGAAATATATCTCCTGATGCTATTTTAGGAATTTTAACCGCTAATTTTGGACAATCCCCTACTCTATTGGAATCTATAAAAAAATTATTTGGAAAAAAACTAGATGAAAAAACCAGCCTAACAAAATCAGATATTGGATTTAAAACAACAGATAAACATGGAACAAAAAAATATACAGAAGCAAAAGTTTTATCGTATATCAATGAAATTCAAAAAGAAGCAATGCCAGTGCTAGCTCAAGCCAAAAAATTAGGAGATGCTTATGGAACAGATATTTTCCCTACAGACACACATGGAGGATTTATTGCTGAAGCTGGATTTTGGAATGGTAGATTCTCTATTCCAAATTTACGAGCAGATAAAGGCTCAACAGAGTTATATATGAGTGTTGCGAATACAGGAAATAAACTTAATTTAACAAAAGAAAATTTAGAAGATTTACAATCTCAAAACTTTTTTGATATAGGAAATGGAAAAAGAGCAAAAATTATAAATAATTATCTGTATATTATAGATAAAACAGAAATAAAAACTGATTTATTTGGTAATGATACTCTTCAAGAATCAATCCCTACATCAACAAGTATAAATCAAATTCCAAAGTTAATGGAATTTTATAAAGGAGATATCTCTCAATTTGCTTCCGTTGATGCAAATGGAGATGTTACATATAAAAATGAAGAAATTGCAAGAAAAATGAGAAATATTCAAATTTATCTTTCTGGAAATCAGAATTATCCTGTTTACCTAACAGAACAAGAAAAACTTAAAGATCCAAACAGAACTCCTGATGTTGATGATCGTACTCAATCTGAAGAAGAAAATGCTATATTGTTTGGACAGTTATCCACAAAAGATGCAATATATCTTTCTCAAAAAGAATTGGATCAAAAATTAGCAACAAAACGAAGCACGTTATTAACAGAAACCGGTAAGTTTTTCCAAAAAAACTTTAATATTCAAGATTTTAAGACAGCTCAATTTGCTTCTGGAGATACATTTGGAAGATTTGAAACAAAAGAGTCAGATATTCATGAAGGAGGAATGTTTGAAGCTCCACGACCAAAAGATATATATGAAAAAGCAAATAGCGGAGTAGAAGTATCACGAAATAATGTATTAGATGCTGTATATTTAAATAATATTTTAGAATCTGCCCAAGATTCAGGATTAAATATAGAAAAAATAGAACAATTTGCACTTAACAATGGTAAAGCATTGTATAAACTAAAAGATAAAAATAAAAATTTAGAACCAGCAATAAAAAGTTTATTTTCTGAATACGAAAAAAGTATCTCAAGAAACGATCCAAAAATAAAAACAAACAATATTCTTTCAAGAATTTATTACACTGTATTATTTTTACCTGCACAACGAAAAGGAATTGCACCAGCTACTGCACTCAGAATGGTGCTTGGTAAAGATAAAATTGAAAATAAAAAACTTACAGAAGCAGAAAAAAGTGGAATAAAAGTAAATGCAGAAAGCATGGTAGAACTGGTTCAACGATTTGCACCAGAAAGTCTTAAAAAAGGAAATTGGAATTTTTCAGTAGGATTAAATTTAACACATGAAAAAAACGGAACTGCACCAAAAGGGTGGACATCAGAAGCCTATAATCATGTTAAATCTAGCCCAATCAAACAAAGTTCAACAATTTGGACTCCAACTGGACGAGTCGAAGTAAATGCTGATAATTGCACAAGACTTGTAAATGAAGAAACAAGAGAAACTACATATATTGTTCAACATGGACATTCTGTAGATGTATACACATACGAAAAAGAAGAACATAACAACGACCCACAGCTTGTTTTTTCAGCATCATTAACAATGGCAGAAGAACAAAGCGGTGCATGGAATGGTTCACTTTCAGGATATGGAGAAGCACGAATTGGTGGAGAAGGTGCAGGAGTTTCATTGTCGATTAGTGCTGATAATAAAGTTAAATTAATGGATAATGTTGCATTGATTGGAAGAGCAACTATGCCAATCAATATCAATACAAAAGGAAAACTTCCATTTAGCCAGATGGGGGAACTCAGCGGGGAGGAGAAGTCAATGCATACAACAGAAAAACTTCCATTTATTGCATATCCAAGCCTTTCTTATGGAGCCGAGTTTTTTGACCACTTACGAGTGGAAGCAGATACATTTGGAACTCAAACTATTACAGCATTTAATATTCCCATTAGCAAAAACTATCTTGGGAGTATTGGATATTTTCAAAATAATATTCAAGGTTCGGCAGGATTTTCTGCAACAATAACTGCAACACAACATAAATGGAATGAAAAAATTAAAGAAGGAATAAGCCATATTGCAAAACAAGATGTAAAAGACCTATTGGTAGAAATGAAAAAGAATTTACCAAAAGGTGCAAAAGAACTCATGACTGGTGCCAATGATTTAATGCAAATTTTAATGGCAAGTGATGAAATTATGGATAAATTTATGTTATCTCTGGATAGTGCAGGGTTCACATTTATGGATTTTAAAAATGGACATGTCGATAAAATTTTTACACTGATGGCAACATTTGTAACCAGTGCAGAAGTTGTTCAAATCATTAAAAATAATACTGCAAATACTGCAGAAAAATTTGATATAGCACAAAAACATTTACTTTCAGAAGTTGTTATAAAACCTGCAAGCCACGAAGCAAATACATTGAAATCTGGGAAATTTTTAGATATTAAAAATTTAAAAAATTCATCTGGAGGACCTGCACTTTTAGGGTATGACGAGGATAATAATTTTGAAATAAATCAATTACAAGTTATAAACGATTACAAACATTTAGTTGAAGTAAGTGGAACTAAATTTAAATATTTATCATATACAGATCAAAACACAGGAAAAACTATAAATCCTAAAGATAACTGGGACTTGTATCCGGTTCCAACTATTTTTTCTAAATATGTGGCAGGAGCAACACAACGAACTCTTATATTTTCACGAAATCCAGCAAAATCTATTGCAAAATCTGAAACAAAAGATCTTAGTCATTTTGATGCAGGATCTATCAAAGCATCGCATTTACGAACAGTAAACAATGCAAAAAATATTGAATTTTCTGATGCACGAACAAGTTTATTAAATAAACTTCCTACTCTTATTGAAACACAAACAAAAGAAGATGTAATTACTACTATTACACCAACTGTGCGAGAAATTATTACAGAAAGAAATATTCAATTAGCTGGAAAATCATTTGAACTGAATGATTTTTCAATTCAAATGATGCAAGATTATGAAAATAATGTAAAATTATCAGATGGAAAAACAGTAAAAGAATCGGTAAATAGTTTGTGGTCTGCAATTAAAAATGAACAATTTTTGCGAACAGATACAGAAAAAATGCAAAAAGTAATTAATCAAAACCAAGCATTAGTAGAAAAATATTTTACACAAGAGAATACAATAAATGATGTTTTTGAAGCAATTGTTGATTCTATAATGTTGCGATCGAAAGTATATTTAAATGATAAAAAGGGATTGGAAAAACGATACACCGGAGGAAAAAAACATTTTGATAATATGCTAAAAAATTCTTCTGATTTTATTATAGATAAATCTAAATATTCATTGCATAAACCTGCTATAGATGTGACTAATGGAGTTCCAGAATCTATGGATTTTATAAATCCATTAGTAGTTATGGATACAATCCAAAATTCTGTAGCAAAAGTTCAATACAACTCTAAAAAAGTTTATTTTCCAAAACTTATTGAAAGCACAGATGAATATGATGTATATGTTGGATATTTTGATGTTTGTA
This sequence comes from uncultured Candidatus Peribacteria bacterium, assembly GCA_964509985.1. Classification (GTDB taxonomy): domain Bacteria; phylum Patescibacteriota; class Gracilibacteria; order CAIRYL01; family CAIRYL01; genus SZUA-1403. The sequence continues at coordinate 528 of CAZDZQ010000009.1, read as the reverse complement.
AAAATGCATCTATCATTAAAGTTCCAAAACAAAAAGTAATAATTCAAAAAACTGCAGAATATTATTATGAATTTAGTCAAAAAGAGAAAACTAAAAAGAATCCTCGATATTTTGTGAAAGGTCAAAAAACAGAAAAAGAAAAACGAATGGGAATTGCCATGCTTACAGATGATGTAATGTTGAGAGTAGATTATGAAACAAATGGTTTACAAATAGGGTTAAAACAAACATTACCAGTGTGGACAGAACACAAAGAAACAATATTTGTTCGAGATGAGAATGAGGTAAAAAAAGAAAATGAAAAGCGATGGGTTGATGGTGGGGAGGCACAAACAATAACTACTACTAGAACCGAAACTTATACTATTCCAGGACCAGACGTAACAAAAACTACTACTAAAAATGAAACTTATACTATTCCAGGACCAGACGTAACAAAAACTACTACTAAAAATGAAACTTATACCGTGCAAGGACCAGACGTAACAAAAACTACTACTAAAAACGAAACTTATACTATTCCAGGAC
>CAZDZQ010000008.1:0-25372 GCA_964509985.1 uncultured Candidatus Peribacteria bacterium | reverse complement strand
CGTCTGTTTCGGCAAATCTTGCAGATAGCATTTTATCTGTTCTTTCTTGCTGTTCTCGTAATTCTGCAAACATTTTAAATAATATTTCGGGAGAATAGGGATTTTGTTGTGTAGTCATAATTTTTTACTTAAAAAATAAATTTTTATATTTTTAGTATATCACAAAATAAATATAAAAAAACAGAACCGATTTCTCGATTCTGCTGTTTTGTTTTATTATTTCGGACTCGCCACCTCAACATGATTTCCCTGTTGTTTTATAGCATATAATCCTTTTTCTAATAATTTAGATTTTACATCTTTTGACATTGTGAGAGATGCAAGACCTCCATAAATTGTATAATCTTTGTAAATTGGAAAAAGTTTTTTGAAATTTTCTACTTTTTTTTCTAGTGCATTTACATCTTCGGGATGAGCTTTTACTTTCACTTCTATCACCGCTATTGCGTTTCCATTGGTCATTATTATGTCGTATTCTTCTTCTATTCCATCTCGTTCTTTTTCCCAATTTCTTCCTATATCGTCATAATGTAAAGCTCCAAGGGTTCGTGTTTTGGAAAATGAAGTATAAAAAAACTCTTCGGCTATTTCTCCGTTATTATTAGACATATTTCCATAGAGTTTTCCTAGTTTATTGAGTTTTCTTTCGGTTTCTTTCATCTGCTCGTCGGTTTCGGCAAATCTTGCAGATAAAAATCTGTCGGTTTCTTTCATCTGCTCGTCGGTTTCGGCAAATCTTGCAGATAAAAATCTGTCAGTTTCTTTCATCTGCTCGTCAGTTTCGGCAAATCTTGCAGATAGCATTTTATCTGTTCTTTCTTGCTGTTCTCGTAATTCTGCAAACATTTTAAATAATATTTCTGGAGAATATGGGTTGTTTTGATTTTGTTGTGTAGTCATGATTTTTTATTTAAAAATAATTTTTTATATTTTTATTATATCACAAATAAATACAAAAAAAACAACAAAGATATTTATGTTTTTATTCATGGATTTGGATCATCTTCATGCATAGGAGAATTTGATAGTACAAATCAACAAATAATAACTGAGTTACAAAAATTTGATAAAAATTGTGGAATTCTTACTTTTGATTTTATTGGACATGGAAAATCAAAAATTCATAATAATTTTGTAGATTTACAACTAACACCAAACGAAGAAATAATAAATCTAAAAGAAATATTTACATTTATAACCATTAATCATTCTCAATCAAAAATAATACCGATATGTGCAAGCCATGGTGCATTAATTCTTTCTTTATTTTAGATCAAAATCCTACTTTTTTAAAAACTATAACAAAAATATTACACTTAAAATTATAAACAACGCATCACATTCATTCGAAGACACTATTTATAAAAAAGAAATAATACACGAATCTTTAAAATTTTTGTAAAAAATAAAATAATATTTTGTAATAAACATATAAACAGAGTAATATAAAATCATTATTATATAATCTCTTATTTATTAATTTTTATGAGTAAACCAATGCCAACAATGCAACAAATTCAATCCCTTTGTAAAAGACGAGGAATTGTTTCTTTAGGATCAGAAATTTATGGAGGATTTGGAAATACATATTCATATGGACCATACGGATCACAAATGAAAAAAAATATTAAAGATTTATGGTGGAAAAATTTTGTAGAAAATCGTTCTGATATTATGGGGATTGATGGGGATATTTTCTTACACCCAAAAGCATGGGAGGCAAGTGGTCATGTTGCAGGATTTAATGACCAATTAATTGACTGCAAAGATTGTAATGCACGAATTAGAGCGGACCATCTTGTAGAAGACACCCTAAAAATAGATTGTGAAGGATTTTCTGATGAAGAAGTTACAAAACTGATTAAAGAAAATAACTTAGAATGCCCAAAATGTAAGAGTAAAAATTTAACAGAAGCAAGAAAATTCAACCTTATGTTTAAAGCAGAATTAAGTAAAACTGCAAAAGACGGAGAAGAAAATATTGTGTATTTACGACCAGAAACAGCTCAAGCAATATTTCTTGAATTTAAAAATGTTGTAGATAACACTCGAGCAAAAGTTCCATTTGGATTAGCTCAAATTGGAAAAGCATTTCGAAATGAAATTACACCAGGAAATTTTATTTTTAGACAATTGGAATTTGAACAAATGGAAATTGAATATTTCTTTGCTCCACCAAAAAACTGGAAAGAAAATAAAGAAAAACTCATGACAATGGGACACATTGACGATTGGGACGCAGAATCACGAGATCATATAAATGCACAATTTGATGCATTGTCAAAAGATATTGATAATTGGTGTGAAATTGTTGGACTCGATACCGAAAAATGTCATGCGATTGAACATGCTCCAGAAAAATTATCGCATTATTCAAAACGAACATTCGATATTGAATTTGATTTTCCTTTTGGACAAAAAGAATTATACGGGTGTGCATATCGAACAGATTTTGATTTATCTCAACATCAAGAATTTTCTGGGAAAAAACTAGAATATAGAGACCCACAAACAAATGAAGTTTATACTCCTCATGTACTAGAACCAACATTTGGACTTGGACGAACATTTTTAGCGATCTTAACTTCTGCCTACGAAGAAGAAAAATTGGAAGATGGAACAAGCCGAACTGTTTTACATTTAAAACCTGCTATTTCTCCAGTAAAAGTTGCAGTTTTACCACTTATGAAAAAAGACGGATTACCAGAAATTTCAAAAGAAATTTTGGAAGAATTAAAAATATTTGGTGCATGCGAATACGACGAAGGAGGACAAATTGGAAAACGATACCGTCGACAAGATGAAATTGGAACTCCAGTTTGTATAACTGTAGATTATGACACAAAAGAAGATGATACAGTTACCGTGCGAGATAGAGACACAATGAAACAAAAACGAGTAAAAATTACAGATTTAAAAGAGTTTTTATTTACAAATTATTTTGGGTAAATAATTTTATTTACAAAATAATTATTTATAAAAAAACCAGCAAACATTTATATGTTTACTGGTTTTTTATTGCTTCAATATGTTTTATTTAATTAACATAAAATTAAGATTCTACTATTTTTCTTCTGTTGTATACATACATTCCTGCAAATATCAGTGCAAATCCAAATGGAATCATTGGAGCATCTAAACCTGTTTGAATCAATTTTCTAGGTCTAGAGATAACACCTGCATTACTATTTGGAGTATACAAATTTTGAAGACTCCCTTGTTGTGCAGAAATTACAGTTGTTGTTGTTTCAACTTTGTCTTTCATTAAAATTGTTTGAGATCCTGCTTTTAATATATTTACAATTTTTGTTCCTGCTAAAATATGAGATTTTACTTTCATTTTTATTTTTACTGTAAACACATCTCCTACTGGTAAAAATTTTCGTTTAAATTTCAAAGTTGTAGGATCTACCAATCGTTTTTCAGCTCCATCAATTGGCTCTAAATACTCTTTTGGAAAAATATCAAAAAGCATTACATTCTTAAAATCTTGCTTTCCTGTATTTTTAATAGATAGAGTATATTCTATAATTTCTCCTGCTTTAACTTCTGTTTTATCTGCTGTTTTTGTAAGTCTATACGCCTCTCCTGTAGAAATTCGTGAAATCTCTTGAGTAGAAATATTAGTTTTTACACTTTCTTTATTTCCAGCTTTAATAAAAACGATATCAGATCTTCCAATTCCTTCAGATTTTTTAATTTTTGGACATTTATAATCTGTTTCAAATGATTTAATTGTTAATTTCGATTGAGCTGTTCCTTCTTTTGCATCAAGCTTTGTATCAAATGTAAAAAATGCATTTCCATTTGCTGGAATAGGTTTTGTAATAGTAAATATTCCTCCTTCTAATATCGCTCCATCAATATTTGAAATATCGCTTTGTGTAATATTTGCAGAAATAAATTTCATTTCAACTTTTGCTTTATACGCATATGAAGATCCTTTATTTAAAATAATAACTTTATATGTAGCTTCTGATTTTGAATTTTTTGCAATATTTGCAATATTTTTAATTGTTGCATCTGAATACGTAGAATCATTAGCGCCTTTTTCTTTTATAAATCCATTAATATTTAAATCTATTGTAGATTCTGTATTACATCCCCCCCCTGAACCTCCAGACGAAGATGATGTACTGTGAGTTGCAGTTGTAGTTGTTGCAGTTGGTACTGGTGTCGCGGTCGCAGTAGGTACAGGTGTTGCAGTAGGCACAACATTATTTACCGTAATAATGTTTTCATCAGTATTATTTGTTTCATTTTCAGCCCCAGAATCTCCATTCGCGTTTGACATACTTAAAAGCTCTGTTTCATTTGATGAAGAAATTACTGCAATATTTTTAATTTTTGTTCCATTTGCAAGCCCCGACTTTGTTTTAACACTATATTTAATAGTTTTCACTGCTACGTCTTTTAAATCTGAAGGAATACATTCTATATATTTTTGAGAAGTTACAGTATTTGTTTTTACGGTACAAAATGAAGCAACCGATGAGTCAAATACTATACTCGATATATCCAGTTGATTATTATCAAAAGTATCTTTAATTATAATATTTTTTGCAGTTAATAACTCTGAATCATTTATTGGACTATTTTTATATGCAAGTGTATACTCTATAATTTCCCCAGATTTGATAGTAGTTTTATTTGCTGTTTTTTGAATAGAAATATCACTTGTTTTCTCTACATTTTTAATTGTAACAGCATTATTAGCTGTATTATTTACATCTAATCCTGTTTCATTATCAGATTTAATTACAGCAGTATTAGTAATTGTAGTGCCATCTGCAAGACCAGATTTTGTATTTATCGTATATTTTATTTCATAATTTTTTTCATCTGAAATATCTCCGATTTCACACTCTATATAAGATCCTTGAAAAATTGCAACTAATTGGTCATTATCTTTTTTAATTGTACAATCTGCATTCGTTGGTGAAATAAGTGTAAAAGAAGAAGAATCTAATTTTTCATTATCAAATACATCTTGAATTATTACATTTTTTGCTGTTAATAACTCTGTATTGTCTTTTTTTGTATTTTTATATATTAATGTATATTCTACTTTATCGCCAGATTTCACTTCTGTTTTATCTGAAGATTTAGCTATTGATAAATCACTTGTTTTTTCTATATTTTGCACAACAACAACTTTTCTATCAGAATTATTACTTTTATCAGAAGAATCACTTTCATTCTCAGAAGAAATCGTTGCTATATTTTTTAACTGCGTACCATCTGCAACATTTGGTTTTGTTGTTAAGCTATATTTAATAACTCCCGTTTTATTTCCTGCAAAATCTCCAATATTACATTCAATTTCTCCATTTTGAAATACTGCGACCAAAGGATCTGAATCTTTTACAACTTTACAAATTCCATCACTTGATGAGTCTAAAACAAACGTATCTGGATTAAAATTTACATCAAATAAATCTTTTATCACAATATTCTTGGCTTTCAAATCTCCAATATTTTTATAAACAAGTGTATATTCAACCGTTCTTCCAGATTCAACTGTTGATTTATTTGCTGTTTTTTCAATAGAAATATCGCTTGTTTGTTCTATATTTTTAATGGTAACAGTATTAGAATTTTTATTGTTGTTTTCTGTTTCTGTTTCATTGTCAGATTTAATTACTGCTGTATTTGTAATTGTAGTGCCATCTGCAAGCCCAGATTTTGTATTCATCGTATATTTTATTTGATATACATTTTCATCTGAAATATTACCTACTTTACATTCTATATAATCACCTTGAAAAATAGATACCAAAGGATCACTATCTCTTTCTATTTTACAGTCAACATTTGTTGGTGAAATAAGTGTAAAAGAAGAAGAATCTAATTTTTCATTATCAAATACATCTTGAATTATTACATTTTCTGCTGTTAAAGCACCTGCGTTTTTATATGTAAGAGTATATTCTACTTTATCCCCAGAAGACACTTCTGTTTTATCTGACGATTTAGTTATTGATATATCACTTGTCGCAATATTTGCAGAACTTACAATCTCTGTAGAAGTGGAAGAACGATTATTTGCTAAATTTTCGTTAGGCTCTCCATCTGTTGACATAGTAGCAGTATTTTTAATTTCTTCTCCTATTACTGCAGTATCTTTTACGGGAACTGTATACTTGATTGTTCGCGATGTATTTGGAAGAATTTTTGCAATATCGCAGGAAATATAATCTCCTTCAAAAATTGCAACTAATGGATCTTCATCTCTCGTAACTTTACATGAATCATTCGCATCATCATATAAAAATGTGGCTCCCATCAAATCAATATTTTTATTAGAAATTAAATCTTTAATATTACTGCTTTCCACAGCATTATTTGATAAATTCTCAATATTTAAAGTGTAGGTAATTGAATCGCCAGGTGCAACTTGAGTTACAGATGCAGATTTTATTAACTTTACATCAATATTATCTGTAGCTGAAGCTAAACCTCCTGCAAATATTGCAGTTGTTGCTCCGATACAAAAAAGTGATTTTTTTAATATATTTAACATTGTGTGTATAAAAAAGGTTAGTATTAATATGTGATATTTACTATTTGTGTTATAATATCATATAATTTTACCACTATATATTTTATATAGCAAGCATATTTGTAAAAAAACCTAAATATTGTTTAGCAATAAAAAAAAAGACCAATTTACAGGTCTTTTAATTGTCATTTTATTTATTTTTTACTATCCATATAATTTCTTATGATCTCCTGTTTTTTTGTACGAACCTTATGAGTCTTCAAGATTTTATCATTAGGATTTTTTGCAAGAGCTTTAAGTGTATTGTTTATCTCATCTCTTATTTTTTTATCACTTCTTAGTTTTTTTGAAAGTTTGCTTAAACTGTTTTGACATTCTGGAGTTATATAAAGTTCAAAGCTTGCATCATCAATTTTTTCACAACTATGTATTAAAATTTAAATAAAACTTTATATAATAATACTATTATAAAACATATAAAACAACAAATTATTATTTATATTTTCTCACATCACCATCAAACAAATGCTTTACAAAATATTTCCACGCATCTTTTAAATGCTGTCTCAACACCCAAGTTTTAAAAAATTGTGATAATCCTCCACCAGAACACCTAATTCCATCTGCTAAAACCTCAACATCAGAAAAAAATTGAACCTTTTGTTTTCGTTTCCAGCTTTCCAAACAAATTTCAGCATCTGCCATAAATAAAAAATATCTTTCATTAAATCCTCCAATATTATCCCATAAATCTTTTCGAATACAAATAAATGAAGACTGCAACCAGTCTACATCTTGAGTTTTTGCTTTATCCATTTTTTGCATTTCATCTTTTTCCACAGCCTGCTTAATAAACGGTAAAGACCTCAACCATAATCTTCTAAAAATTTGAACAAATAAATTTGGAAACTTACGAACACTCATAGCATATTCACCATTTTTATGCACCTGTCTTGGACCAATAATTCCAACTTCTTCATTTTTTTCTAAATAGTTTATCATTTTTTGAAACACATTTTTATTTGATGTTTCTATATCTGGATTTATTATAAATAAATAATCAAGATTTTGATTTTGATTTTTTACAAGTTTTTCTAAATTTTTAACCCCTCTATTATTTCCTTTTGTATATCCAATATTTTTATTTGTAATATCTAAAATAAAATTATTATTACTTATAATATCATGTTTTAGATTTTGTTTTAGATTTTGTTTTATATCTTTTTTTAGCTTGCTTTCTAAAATTTCTGCATTTTTTGCATTACATGAATTATCTACAACAGAAACAAAAAGATTTATTTTTTTATCACTGTTCTTAAACATATCAAAATTTTGCTGAAAAATACTTTCAACATTTTTTACTACTTTTTCAGCTTTTAAAAAATCAAGAATTACAACTCCAATATTCATAAAATGTTATGAGATTATTAATTATTTACAAAATTTTAACACATTAAAAACAGAAGCTTTTTTTGTTACAATAATTTTTTGTTTTTTTTGTTTTAAATCAGAAAAAACACTAAAAAATTTTTTATATTGCAATAACACTCTAGGCTCTGTGATTAACAAAAACACAGTAGCACGAATCATATACCACCAAATTTTTATACGCACCGAAATTGGAAAATGCATGCAACAAACATTTTTATATAAAAAGACTAAATGCCCAAAAAAAGAAGATTCTTTTACCCACAATGGTTTAGATTTATTATCACAAACTTGTCTATCATGAAACGCAACACAATCCGAAACAAAACATGTTTTTTCTCCAGCCCATAAAAGTCTATATGCTAAATCAATATCATTTTTATAATGAATCAATTCATCAAAAAAATTAACTTTTTCCAATGCTGATTTTCGTGCCAAAAATAATGCACCAGATGCTCCAAAAATTTCTTTTATATTATCATATTGTCCTGTATCTTTTTTTCCTTGACCTATATCAAAAAAATGATGATTTTCATGTAATCCAATACCACAAGAATCTATAAAATTTGTTTTTCCAAAATTTTTATTTTCATTTAAACAATATTCGAAATCCCATCTTTTCAGTTTTGGCACTGCAATTGAATATTCTAAATTTTCATTTAATGTTTTTACCAATTTTCCTAAAAAATCTTTTTCATACAAAATATCATTACTTGCACATAAATATGCATCAGAATTTTTAGACATCTGAGAAAACAACAAATTGTGCCCTGCAGAATGCCAAAGATTTTTTCCAACAGATAAATTAACTCTAGAATCTTTTATAAGATCAGGATAATTATTTTTTAAATATTGAGAAGCCTCACAATCTTCATCTTGATCTCTCAATAATAATTCAAAATTTTCATGAGTTTGACTCAATAAAGATTTTAAACATTTTTTTAAATATTTTGTATTTTTATACAAAATAATTCCAATAGTAATTTTTTCTATTTTTTTTATAATATTTATATTAAGATTGTAAAAATATATCTCTTGCCAATTTATTTGCATAAAATAAGCTTTCATGCGTCCCTGCATCATTCCAACCTTTTTCCAAAAAAGAAGCAGTCATATTTTGCTCATCAATATACATTTGATTGACATCTGTAATTTCATACTCCCCCCTCTCTGATAATTGCAATTTTTCAAGTTTTTTAAAAACAGAAGAATCATACAAATATAATCCCGTTACTGCAAAATGAGTTTCTGGATTTTTTGGTTTTTCTACAATTTTTATTACTTCATTTTTTTCATTTAATGTTGCCACACCAAATCTATCTGCATATAAAACTTCTTTTAAAAAAACATGTGCTCCTTTTTGAAAATTTTGTGTAATATTTTCGAAATTTTCTTCATAAATATTATCACCTAAAATAACTGCAAACTCATCATTTCCAACAAAATTTTGTGCCAATTTTAATGCATCTGCAATTCCAGCACTTCCCTCTTGCACTCGAAACGTAATATGCACACCCAATTCATCTCCAGCCCCTAAAAGCTTCATAAAATCCCCAGCACTTTCTGTTCCTGTTATAATTAAAAGCTCTGTTATTCCAGAATATTTTAATGTTTCTATTGGATAATAAATCATTGGTTTATTATAAACCGGCAACAAATGTTTATTTGTTACTTTTGTCATAGGAGCAAGGCGAGAGCCGGTTCCTCCCGCTAAAATTACACCCTTTTTAATCACAATTTATTTAATTAGATAATTTTTTTTCTAGTGATTTTGCAGCCTGCAAACAATCTTGAGCTCGTTCATTTGTGCTATCTATTTCTAAAGCCTGCTCAAATAAATTTATTGCTTTTGAAAAAATTTGCTCTTGCAACAAACACACACCCAAATCACATAAAATTAAAGGATCCTCAGATCTTAAATTTAAAGCTCTTTCCAATGTAACCAAACCTTTCAATTTATTTTCTACATGAAAAGTTGCCCACCCCAAACATCGTAAGATTTCAGGATTATTTGGAGACAATTCATTTGCTTTTTTTAAATACCCAATAGCTAAATCGTTTAAATTATCTGTAAGATAAATAAATCCAAGTGCATAATTTCCTATATAACTTTTATCATTTTTTTCTAAAACAAAATTGGCAACTTTTTCTGCCTCTGCAAAATCTTGTAAAGATAGCAAATTATCCACAACTTCTTCTGCCGCCTCTAAACAAGATGGGTCTTGTATTAAAACAGATTTTGCAATTCGCAATGCCTGTTCATAATTTCCCATTACTTTTGCATTTTCACTTTTTTCAAGTTTATTTGCAATAATGCTTGATAATTTTTGTTTACTTTTAATTTTCCGATTTTGTAAGTTATTATTTCCCATTAGAGTTGTGAAATTATTTTATTTTATTACTTTGCACAAAAAGTGCATCTATCCATTCTATACAAACTTTAGCAAAATTTCAACAGAAACTCTATATTTTTTTTATGAATCTCTTGAATTTTTATTTAATATGTTTTCATATTTTGCAATCTTTTTTGTAATTCAAATTTTTCTAACAGTAAAATTGTAGAATTAAGTAGATATTTTTGCAGATTATCATTATTACTAATAATTTTTCTAATTTGTGTTCCACTTATATCTATTCTCTTCTCTATCTTCTTAGTTATTTTTTTAGTTATTTCATTTAATTTATAAGAAAAACTTTTTTCCCATAACTGTAAAATAAGTGGTGAACCAGAATACAAAATATCAATTTCTGGTAAATATTGCTGAACATGATTTGGCCATAATGCGTAATGGTCAATATTTCGAATAGGTACAATATGAAATTTAATTTTTGATTTTATATCATTTTGAATATTTTTATTTGCTAAAATTTCATGACATGCTTCTTCTATAATTTCAAATCGCTCTCCTGCTGTTAGAGGATTACTTTCTGTAAAATTGTTTTCTGCACTTCCAATACCAATAAAAATATTATAAATATTGTTATTTTCTAAATTTTCAATTATATCTTCTAAAATCTGAGAAACCGCATCTGCATGCCCTTTATGAAATGGCTGAAATCTTCCAATATATAAAATATTTTTTTTCATAAAATTAAAAATCTAAATTGTAAAATATTCTTCTGGATCTGTTATTTCTCCTGTAATTGCTGATATTGCTGCCATCTGTGGACTTGCTAAATGAGTAATAGAATCTACACCTTGCCGTCCAATAAAATTTCTATTTGAAGTTGAAACCGCTCTTTTTCCAGCAGGAACAGTATCACCATTCATTGCCAAACACATAGAACATCCAGGTCTTCTAAAATCGGCACCAGCTTTTATAAAAATTTCATCTATTCCTTTTTCTTTCAGCTCGGCTTCTACTTTTTCAGAACCTGGAACTACAAACATAGTAACTCCTGTTTTTATTTTTTTTCCTTTCAAAATTTCTGCTGCTGCCTCAAAATCAGAAACTCGCCCATTGGTACATGAACCAATAAAGACATAATCTATCGGTGTATTTTTTATAAAATCTCCTGCTTTTAATTTTGTATATGCCAAAGATTTTTGCGCAAGTGTTCTATTTTCTTGGGGCATTTCAGAAATTTCTGGTATTTTTTCATTTACACAAACCGATTGTCCTGGTGTTGTCCCCCACGTAACCAAAGGCTTCATATCAGAAATATCCACAATTACGACCTCATCATATTCAGCATTTTTATCTGATTTATACGCATTCCAATACTCAACTGCTTCTTCAAATTTTTCTTCTGGATTTTCATATTTATTAAAAACTCTAGTATTTTTAATCCAATCATAAGTTTTTTGATCTGGTGAAATTACCCCACTTCTTGCACCACACTCAATAGACATATTACACATTGTCATTCGCTCTTCCATTGAGCAATTTTCTATAAATTCCCCACAATATTCCATTGCAAATCCTGTTCCCCCTTGTACTCCAATTTGACGAATAAGAGCTAAAATCGCATCTTTTGCAGTGAAATATTTTGATGGATTCCCAACAAAATTGACTTTCATAGTTTTTGGTTTATCAAGCAATAAACTTGATGCAGCCATTACATGTGAAATTTGAGTTGTTCCAACACCAAATGCCAAAGCCCCAAATGCTCCATGAGTAGATGTATGACTGTCTCCACAACAAATAGTCATTCCTGGTTGTGTTAATCCCAATTCTGGCCCTGTTACATGAACAATTCCTTGATTTCCAGAATCTACATCATACAATTTTACACCAAAATTTTTACAATTTTTTCGCAATGTTTCTATTTGAATTCTATTTTTTTCATCTACGAAATTATCTCTTTTTTCATTTGTAGGAATAGAATGATCAACTGTTGCTATTTGTCGAGTCGCATCAAAAAGTTCTAAATTTTTAGATTCCAATTCTGAAAAAGCCTGAGGACTTGTTACTTCATGTAAAAGCTGTAAATCTAAAAATAAAATATCTGGAGTATCTTTTTCTTGTTTTATACAATGAGATTCCCATATTTTATCAATTATATTTTTCATAAGCATTTAGATATTTTTAGATATTTTTAGATATTTTTTATACACACATTATACATAATATTAATATAAATTGCGAAAAAATAATTTTAAATTTTTAAATTTTTAATTTCATCATCTGATAATCCTGTAGACATTTTAACAATAGACATATCTATATTTTTAGATAATAAATTTTTTGCTATTTCTAATGCTTTCTTTTTCTCTCCTTTTTCAATTCCCTTCTCAATTCCCTTCTCAATTCCCTTCTCAACTCCCTTCTCAATTCCCTTCTCAATTCCCTTTTTTATACCTTTTTCTATACCTAATTTCTCACCTTTCTCTAACCCCATTTGTTCGCCTCTTTCTAGGGCTGATTCTAGGATATGTTTGTCTGACCATTTTTTATGGCTGATTTTTTCATAGACATTTAGTTCTCCGCTGGTCCATGTTACCTGATTTGCAATTTCAAAAGCATCTACAAAATCTTCTTGGTCAAATTCTGATGGTATTATTTCTAAATTATTGGCGTGTTTCATGAAATAAATCCACTTATCTGTGATGCTTGCAAGTTCAGAAAGTTCTTTTTTAAATTTTGGAAGTTCTATAAATGTAAACTCAAAATCTTTTAAATAATGAGTTCTCAGATTTTTTTCTAAAATTAAATGATTTGTTAAATATTCAGTTGTATCCATTGCATTGAAATCTAAAATTCCAATAAAATACACTTTATTTAACTGAGAATAATCTTCTCCCGGTTTAATTTGAGAGCTATATGCTCTGGAAGAATAATATAAACTTCTTTTAGAAAATGCGGATTCATGCTCCACTTGCATTTCTACAATAAAATGTTCACCTTTTTTGTTGATTGCAGAAATATCTAAAATTGTATTTTTCAGCTCTAAAATATCAGGAATTTTCTCATTTTTAACAAATTGCAAACTTTTAATTTTTTGGTCTCCTTCAAATTTTAAAATAGCATTTAAAAAGCTTATCAAAATATTTTTATGGTTTTCGTTTCCAAATATTTTTTTAAATGCGAGATCGTTGGTTGGTGATACAAATTGCATGGTTTAGTAATGTAAATAAATTTGATTTTATAAGTAAATTTTTATAATTTTATTTTATCATAAAAAACAAAAAAATTATATTTATATTTATAATATTTTATATATTTAATATACTGTAAATAGATAAAATACATTAAACACATTGCCACAATATTAATTTAATAACTTTTCATGAATTTTTGGAAAACTCTCCCAAAACCAATTATTGGACTTTCTCCAATGGACGGCGTAACAGATGCACCAATGCGACAAATGGCACAACATATTGCACGACCTGATATTAGTATTACCGAATTTGTAAATGTTGAAGGACTTGCAAGAGGAGCGATAAAAATGCTTGATGATTTTATTTATTTTGAAAATGAAACACCTGCCATTGCTCAAATTTATGGAATTGAAACAGAAAGCTTTTATAAGGTTGCTCTCATTGCATGTTTTTTAGGGTTTGATGGTATTGATATAAATATGGGATGTCCTGCTAAAAAAGTTGCATTACGAGGTGCTGGATCTGGACTTATTAAGCAACCGGAACATGCAAAAAAGATTATTGCTATTACAAGAAAAGCTCTTGATGACTTTTCAAATGGAAAAACTTTAGAAAATTCAGACATAAGACCTAAAATAATTACAGCTATCAAAGATATGTATAAAAAATATCCGCATATGAAAAAACGATGCGAATATAATCAAAAAAATAATATATATATTCCTCTTTCTGTAAAAACACGAATTGGATTTGAAGAAGAAAATGTCGAAAACTGGATATCAAATATTTTAAGCACAAAAATTGATGCTATAATGCTTCATGGAAGAACTACAAAACAAAAATATTTAGGATTAGCAAATTGGGATGCCATAAAAAAAGCATCAGAACTTATAAAAAAAATATCACCTGAAACTATCATTTTAGGAAATGGAGATATTAACTCTCAAAATCAAGCACAAGAATATTCTAAAAAATACAAAACCGATGGAGTTTTAATTGGAAGAGCAACATTTGGAAATCCTTGGATTTTTGATAAAAATGAAGAAAATTTAGAAATAACAGAAAAAATGAGAAAAGACTCTGCACTAAAACACTGCGAACTTTTTGAAAAAATTTTGCCACATAGACAATTTTTTATAATGCGAAAACATTTAGCTTGGTATATGAAAGAATTTCCGGGAAGTAGAGAATTACGAGGAAAACTTATGCATGCCAATAGTGCAAAAGAAGTAAAAGAAATTTTTAACTCATAACACAATGCATGCCATCATTTTAGCGGGCGGATTCGCAACAAGACTTTGGCCTCTTACCGAAAAAACGGCAAAACCACTCATTGAAGTTGCCGGAAAACCTCTTATTTCATACATAATTGAATCTCTTCCAAAAAATATTAATATTACAATTTCTACCAATTTAGTATTTGCAAATGACTTTGAAAATTGGAAAAATAAATATTTTTTTTACAGAGCAGATAAAATAAATATTTTCATAGAAGATAGTGCTGGAGAATCAGAAAAAAAAGGAGCTTTAGCCGCTACAGCATTATGCATTCAAAAACAAAATATTTTAAAAAATAATGAAGATTTACTGCTTTTAGCAGGAGACAATTATTTTGGATTTAATTTTAATTCTTTTTTAGCACGTGCAAAAAAAAATCCACTTCTTGCAGCTTTTGATATTGAAGATAAAAATGAAGCAAAAAAATTTGGAGTCGTAGTTCCAAAAAACGAAACTGAGGTTTTAGAATTTGAAGAAAAACCAGAAAATCCATCATCAACCCTTGTATCTACAGGAGCTTATTTTTTCCCAAACAATACTCTTCCACATATAATAGAATATTCAAAAGATCATGCAGATGACTTAGGAGGAATTTTTGAATTTTGCATGAAAAAAAATATTACAGTAGAGTATTTTTCATTTTCAGAAGAATGGTATGATATTGGTAGTTTCCCAGCATTTATGGCTGCCAATAAATATTTTGTAGAAAATAATTTAAACAAAACTCTCTCTTCCTCAAAAGAAAGTGAAAATCATAAAAATAAAATTATTTCAAAATCAGCAAATATAGATAAAAACACTCAATCTTTTATTTATAGCAAAGAAGAAGAAAATAACTTTTGTATTATTGGAGAAAATGTAAATTTAAAAAATGTAAAAATTTCAAATTCCATTATTATGGATAACTGCACACTACAAAATGTAGATATTTCAAATTCTCTTATTTGTCCAAATTGTATTATTGAAAATAGAGATTTTAATAATAAAATTGTAAGAGAAAATACACTGAGCATTTAAATTAGATCTTATTTTTTATTTTTTACATTTAAAAATCTAATACTAAAATATAAAATAGTATAATATATAAAAATAAAAATTATATGATGATGCATAATTAAGCCATAACCAGAAGTTACAACACTTGCATTTGGAATTTGTGCAAAAATTTCTGCAATAAAAAGAGTGATATGTAATAAAAAATATGCAAACGGCATAAACAACCAGCCAACAAAAGGAATAACTGTTGCAAAAACAAGAATCATTGCTAGCGTAGAAATAGGAACTATTAATAAATTTGTAACAGGAGAAATAAGCGAAACTTGCTCAAAAAAAACAATCATCAATGGAAGAACTGCAATTTGTGCAGAAAGTGTTGCAGATAAAACCTGCAATAGCTCATTTTTATTTTTAGATTTTACTCGTCCAGAATATAAAATAGGCTCTATATACATCAGACCTAAAACTGCTAAAACAGAAAATTGTAAAGAAATATCTGAATATAATAAAAACGGATTATAAAGAGTGATGCATGAAAGGGCCAAAATTAAAATATTTAATGGATCCAATTTTCTCCCAGATTGCAATGCAATAATTCCAACAACTCCCATAACAGCAGCACGCACCACAGAAGAACTTGCGCCAGTAAGCATTACAAATATAAAAATAAAAAAACTAATAGCAATAATTCTTAAAATTTTGGGTAAAAAGAAAAATAATACCGATAAAAAAATAATAATAATTGTGATATTCATTCCAGAAAGCGCTAGCAAATGTCGCAATCCAGTAACATTAAAATCTTCAATTATTTTTGCAGGAATTCCACTTTCATCACCAATTGTAATACCAAGAGCATATTCATTTTCTGGATAAGATATTTTTGTTTGAATATCTTTTTCAAATTTTTCTCGCAACAAAAATACATATTTCCAAAAATATCTCATCACATTTTCCTCTTCACTTTCTTTATCTTCCAGTTTTGTAATATGAGGATTTTTGATAAGTACAAAAATATTATCTTTTGCCAAAAATCTATCATATTGAAATGTTGGAAGTTTTGAATAAAAAGATTGTTCTGATTTTTTAGGAAGCTCTAACTTTCCAGAAAGTTTTATAAAGTCTCCATAATGTAAATTTTCAGCAGAAATCTCAGATTTTTTTTGATATTTAATATATTTTTGAACTAATAATTTTTCTGAATCAACTACAACTTCAAATTGAATTTTATCTTCTTTAATTTTAGGAAAAGTATTTATATATCCAGAAATTTCAATATTTTGTGAATTATTTAATTTAATTTGTTTTACTAAAAATAATTCTGAAATATTTGGTAAAGAAAATAATAAATAAATACAACCAAGCAAAAAACCAATAATACTTGCTATCAATTTTCTAATTTTTAATTGAGTATAAAAATATGAAACAGGAAATGCTAAAAATACAAATAATAAAACTAATGAAGTTTGTAAAAAATCATACAAAAAAACTCCTATTAAAAAGCTGAGTAAGCCTATATAAAAAGGAGTTAATTTCATTGTTTTGTAAATATTTTAGTATAAATTTATTGTATCATAGAAAATTACTAAAATGCTCCAAATCTATAAACATAGAATCTTGATAAAAACCAATTTTTTTATCATATCCTGTTATAAGCTTTATATATTCATTGTATACTTTCGCCTCTGACTCTAACACTATAATATCTTGTTTAATAAAATTTATTATTTCTTTTTTTGACATATTTTTAAATAAAACTTTTGCTAATTGTTGCTTTTCAATACTTTCTAAGAAATCAAATTCTTTTAAATTTAGAACATCTTTATCTTGTCTTTTTAAAATATCCCAATATAAACTTGCCTTAGTAAAGACATCATCGAACGCGATAGGAATATCTTTATTTTTATCTACAATATTTCTTGTATTTTCATTTTCAATATTTTGTAACTTAGTATCTATTTCTTTTTGAACTTGTTTTCCTTTAAATAAATCTCTATTTTGCTCTAAAAAAGATTGTTTTTCTTTTTTAGAAATTATTACAGGTTTAATTTTACCTACTTCGATCACATCTTCTCTTGTAAGTTTATATTTTTTTCCATTTTTTAAAATATAAAATGGCATGCTTGTTTTAATTACTAAATCCATAGCTTTTTTAAAACTTTCTTCCCTATAAAAAGACAAACGACTTTGATATGTTTCGCTATTTCTTTTTGCAACCTCTTGTGTCGCTCCTTCAGACAAATAGATTTTTTCTATTTCTACTTTAGAAAAATGAGTATCATATCCTTTTATTTCAAGGAAAAGACCTCCTATTTGTGGATTTTCAATCACTACTTCATTATGCTGAATTGCAGATTGAGTTCTTAACATTTCTTCTTGTTCTTTTTCTTGAATAGATAAAATAATATCTATTTTTTCTCGTACCTTTTTTTGTATTGCCCCAGTATTAAAATCATCAAATTCTGAAGTTAAACGACCTCCACCCAAAGAAGAATATTGAAAATCTGTATCTCTCTCTGTTATAGGCTGTAAAGGAGTCCAGTCAATATTATTCTGAGAAGGCAAAACACCCCTTTGGGCCATATAAGAATCTTCACCCTTTGTTTTTACCCGTCTCCTATATAATCCACTTGTAAATGTTCTCATATCTCTTTCATTTGCAACCATTAAATTTCCTCCAGTTATTACAACTCCCACTCCATCATTTCCAAATAAATAGTTCGAATGATTTATTTTATTTGAAAGTACAGATCCTGCAATTGTAGGCTGTAAAGAAAGAAGTGTTTTTACTTCATTTTCAGGTGATGTCGTATTATGGTCAATAACGACATTATTAGATTCTTTATTTCCTAAACTACTTTTTGTATTTTTTTTAGTTTGATCTAACATTATTGTATGAAAAAAGGTACAATCCAAATCTTCAGAAATTTTAGAAACATTTCTCTTTCCACTTTTAATTTCTAATTCAAAAGATTTTGCAAATTCTGCTTGTTTTTTATAAAAATCTTCTAGCATTTTTTTACGAATTTTTCTATCCTTCTCTAACTTAATTTTTACATATTCTATTTTTCGCTCTTGAGTTCCATATTGCTTAGAAAATTCTCTACCTTTTGTAATATCATCTTTATCTCTCTTTTTTTCCTGCAAATCTTCTAAAAAATTTTCATTAAAACGAGAAGAATATATATTTTCTTCTATCTGTTTATACAATTTGGCTTCTTGTTTTCTTAATTCTTCAATTTTTTCAAGTATCAATTTATTATCAGAAAAATCTTCTTCTTCTAAATTTTTTAAATTTTTCAGCTTTTTTATTTCTGTTTTATAAAAAAACTGTATTACAGAGTGAGCTTTTTCTGTATTTTGATCAATATTTTTATTTGATAATAAGTTATTTAATTTCTCTAATGTTTCAGATAAAAATTCATCTAATTTTTCACTATCACTTAAATCATCAATGTTTTGCAAAGTATCCATAATAATTATATAAAATATTTCATATAATTATACAATTTTTTTGTAATTTTTACAAAAGTTTTTCTGTCCAGTCTTCAAATCCTTTTAAATTTCCAATTCTAGCAGAAAATAAATCTTTTCTTATTTGAGAAATTATTTGAGAAGAATCTTCATCTGAAAAAAGAATTTTTTCTTCCTCAATATTGTTTTCAGCATCCTCTTTTGTTGCTTTTACAGAAAGCTCTGAAACTTCAACAACACCAACTGCATTTCCCATTGTAAACATTGCTTTCATCTTTTTCACTTCTAATGCATTCACATCTCTAACAATTACGATATCCCCCTGTCTTTTTAATAATTCTATTATCGAATATCGTGTAATAGATGGTAAAATATGCCTATCTTTAGAATCAATTTCATCTTGAACCGGTGGAAATACAAATTCATTATTTTTATTTATAAATGCAACTGCACAACTCGACACCTCTTCAACATTTCCATTTCTATCATACGATAAATAATCAGAATACCCTCTAGACTTAACACCTTGTTTTATTTTGACCGCAACAGAATAATTTGAAGCAATCTTACTTGTTCCAGAATCTGGACGACTAACATATTTTAAACCTTCTACTTTTATCGAAGTTGGAATATACGAACCAAATGCTGCAACTTCAACAGTAATAACAAATGTATCTGCTGCAATAATCCCTAAAGCTCCTGTTAACCCTGCTACAGATGGACGAATATACAATTGACCATCTCCCAAATGAGGAACATAATTCGTATTTAAAGAAATTGTTTGTGCTATCATTTCCTGAACATCTGAAATTTTAATTTCTGGTAATCCAATAGCCTGAATACTTTTATTAAATCGAATTGTATTTTGATCTAATCGATATGCAAAAACTTCATTTTTTTCATTTTTCATTGCACAAGCTCCCTCAAATGCTGATTGTCCATACTGAATTGCACCTGTATTCATAATAGAAAGTGCAAAAGAAGATGCCGGTATATACTGAATATTCTCCCATCCATTTTCTTTTGTACCAAAAAGTACACCAATAGAATGAGTGGGAACCACCTTTAATCCTTGAATTTTTGTATCTGGAGCTTCTGGTTTTTCTGATTTTAATGAAAATCCAATATTTTTTATAATAATTTTTTCAGGAATATGATCTGCTAACCCCCAACCTTTTAATTTATTTTTTTCATCAAATCCTTCTGCAATAAAAACACCATATTTATTCTTATCAGTAACTACACCTACAGAAAATCCTTTTGATTCTAAATACCTAACTGCAAGTTCCCAATCTAAATTCTTAGTTTTTTTTACAGTATTTAAATCAAACTTTTGAGAATCTGATTTTTGAATTTTCAAGCATTCTGAAATAAACTTTTGTAATTCTGTAGTCATAATTTGTTAAATTAAATTCAAATATTTATAAATTTATAATAACAAAAAAATATAAACATTTCTATGTTTTTATTATACACAAAAATAAGCCTATAGCTTGCTGAAATAAAACAGCAAATTATAGACTTAATTTTTTATACTAAAAAAGACCGTGTCTTGGCGGCGACTTACTCTCCCAGGGGCAAGGCCCCAAGTACCATCAGCGATGAAAGACTTAACTACTGAGTTCGGAATGGAATCAGGTGTACCCCTTTCTCAATAACCACCAAGACACGATCTTCTTTAAAAAAGACAATGAATTAACGAATAGAAGTTTATATTTTTATATATTAAATATCAAGTAAAAAAGAGAGGCTGTTTGTCAAATATTTCAAAAAGTCTCGAAGACTTTCACTTTCGAAAAACTAAAAGCTTTCGAGAGCTATTTGAAACGCAACAGTGAAATTAATTAAAAAAGCAATTGCCTGTTAGTATGCCTAGGCTTAACATATCGCTATGCGTACACCGAGCACCTATCAACCTGGTGTTCTCCCAGGAGGCTATAGGGAAAATTTATCTTGAAGTTGGCTTCCCGCTTAGATGCTTTCAGCGGTTATCCATTCCGAACGTAGCTACCCGACAATGCCCTTGACAGGAACAATCGGTACACCAGTGGTTCGTCCACTCCGGTCCTCTCGTACTAGGAGCAGCTCTTCTCAATTCTCCAACGATCACAGCAGATAGGGGCCAAACTGTCTCACGACGTTCTGAACCCAGCTCGCGTACCGCTTTAAATGGCGAACAGCCATACCCTTGGGACCTTCTCCAGCCCCAGGATGCGACGAGCCGACATCGAGGTGCCAAACTTCCCCGTCGATGTGAGCTCTTGGGGGAAATCAGCCTGTTATCCCTAGGGTAACTTTTATCCGTTGAGCGATATCCCACCCACGTGGTGATACCGGATCACTTACACCGACTTTCGTCTCTGCTCGGCTTGTAGGCCTTGCAGTTAGGCTGACTTATGCGTATACACGTCCACCGCGGTTTCCATTCGCGGCAAGTCAACCATTGCGCGCCTCCGTTACTCTTTCGGAGGCAACCGCCCCAGTTAAACTACCCACCAAACACTGTCCCAAAATCCGGATAACGGACTCGGTGAGAGGCTAAATATATTAAGGGTGGTATTTCAAGGATGACTCCACAAAAACTGGCGTTCTTGCTTCAAAGTCTCCCACCTATCCTACACATAATATATTCAGACTCAATGTCAAGCTATAGTAAAGCTCCATAGGGTCTTTCCGTCTGACTGTGATTAACCGGCATTTTTACCGGTACTGCAATTTCAGCGGGTCTAGCGTAGAGACAGTGCGCAGACCGTTACCCCATTCGTGCGGGTCGGAACTTACCCGACAAGGAATTTCGCTACCTTAGGACCGTTATAGTTACGGCCGCCGTTCACCAGGGCTTAGATTCGAAGCGTAAACCTCTCCTCGTAACCTTCTGGCACTGGGCAGGGGTCAGCCCCTATACTTCCTCTTTGGGAGTTTGCAGAGACCTGTGTTTTTGATAAACAGTCGCCTGCGCTCTTTTACTGCGGCTCTCGATATTAAAAATGAGAGCAGTCCTTATCCCGAAGTTACGGACGCTATTTTGCCGAGTTCCTTTACGCTAGTTTTCCCGAGCACCTGAGTCTACTCGACTCGACCACCTGCGTTGGTTTGCGGTACGGTCAGCATATTTCCTCGCTAGAAGGTTTTCTAGTCACCTTGACTCACCAGACTTATACTATATTGCTATAGTATGAACGGCATCGTGCTTCAGCTCTTCTTGCGGATTTACCTACAAGAATCAACACCTAGACACTTACACCTAAATTCATTAATAGGCTCTGACTATCAAAATGCGTCACTCCGTTGCTCACGCCTCACTTCTAGCTTTTTTTCTGTAAACCAATTGATTACAAAGTAAAGAATTAATAAACTTGAAAAAATATTCAAAATGGATTGTGTTTGGCGGAAATATACTGGTTCTGGAATATTAACCAGATGTCCATCGGCTACGTCTTTCGACCTCGTCTTAGGACCGACTAACCCCACGTCGATTGTCGTTGCGTGGGAAACCTTGGTCTTACGGTGTAAATGGTTTTCACATTTATTTTACTTACTCATATGAGCATTTTCGCTTGTATCCACTCCACCGAAACTCGCATTTCGACTTCAACGCTGAATACAACGCTCTCCTACCACTGTATAATAAATTATACAATCCGCATCTTCGGTTAGAAATTTAGCCCCGTTACATTTTCGGCGCAAGATCGTTCGACCAGTGAGCTATTACGCACTCTTTAAAGGAATGGCTGCTTCTAAGCCAACCTCCTGGTTGTTTCAACAATCTCACATCCTTTCCCACTTAAATTCTATTAGGGACCTTAGATGGCGATCTGGGCTGTTTCCCTTTCGACTATGGCACTTAGCTGTCACAGTCTGACTCCTGAGAAGTACATTATGGTATTCGAAGTTTGTTAAGAGTTGGTACCTCTTTTGGGAAGCCCTAGTCTTGACAGTGCTCTACCCCCATAATTTAACGCTCAAGGCTAGCCCTAAAGCTATTTCGGAGAGAACCAGATATCTCTAGGTTCGATTGGCTTTTCACCCCTATCCACAGTTCATCACGACGTCTTGCAACACGTCCGTGTGCGGTCCTCCACAATGTCTTACCATCGCTTCAACCTGACCATGGATAGCTCACCTAGTTTCGGGTCTAGTGCATGCGACTTAATCGCCCTATTAAGACTCGCTTTCGCTACGGATTCGTCTATTACTGACTTATCCTTGCCACATACAACTAACTCGCTCATTCGTTCTACAAAAAGCACGCCGTCACAACACGCAAGCGTGAAGCTCCGACTCTTTATAAGCATATAATTTCAGGTTCTATTTCACTCCCCTCTCGGGGTTCTTTTCACCTTTCCCTCACGGTACTAGTTCACTATCGATCTTAGAGTCTATTTAGCCTTGGAGGGTGGTCCCCCCTGCTTCAGGCCAGATTACACGTGTCCGACCTTACTCAGGATCATCCTAGGCTATTTCTATATTTCAACTACAGGGCTATCACCTTCTTCGGCAAAGCTTTCCAGCTTTCTTTGTCTATATAAAATTTCGCCATATTGGAGTCCTACAACCCCGCCATAAAGACGGTTTGGGCTTCTCCCCGTTCGTTCGCCACTACTAAGGGAATCTCGATTGATTTCTTGTCCACAGGTACTGAGATGTTTCAGTTCTCTGTGTATCCTTTACATAGCCTATGTGTTCAGCTATGAATGCATAAATATGAATCTATGCGGGTTTCCCCATTCGGAAATCCCCGAGTCAACGCTTGTTAACAACTCGTCGAGGCTTATCGCAGTTTCCCACGTCCTTCATCGGAACTCTAAGTCAAGGCATCCGTTATATGCTTTACTTTCTTTTTCAATAATTTCACCACCTGACAAACACCTCTCTCTTTAGAAAAAGATGAATGACAAAAGTATATTTTTAAAATATGTTTTGTGCTCGAGAAAATCTATTTAAAATTGCAGATAATCACTTTTCTGTTAGACAAAAAAGATATTGATTTCTGATTGATATTTAGAAGATTTTCTCTTCTCGTTTTTATCTTTGATATATAATAATCAAAAGAATAAAACTTCTATTTCGTTAATGTCAAAGGTCTTTGTCACTCTAAACTAAATCGTTTGGAGCTGGAAAAGCTTATCAGATTTTGTTTTATAAGGTCAAGACTTTTTTAGAGTTTTTTTAAGAAGTATTTGTTTTTATCTCATAAAAGCAGTCCTCACAAGCAGGTTATAGTATTTATAAAGGGGTTTTACTCATTAAATAATTGAATTATTTAATCTAAAATTTCCTCCTTAAACATCACCCACCCATTTACTAGAGTTAATTCATCAGAAATTTTAAGAGATATCTGTGCAAAAAAAAATCCCCACCTTCAATTATACAATTTAATGAAGACAGAGAATTAATTATATCACATGAAAAACTTACTATTTCGGACTCGCCACCTCCACATGATTTCCCTGTTGTTTTATAGCATATAATCCTTTTTTTAATAATTTAGATTTTACATCTTTTGACATTGTGAGAGATGCAAGCCCACCATAAATAGTATAATCTTTGTAAATTGGAAAAAGTTTTTTGAAATTTTTTACTTTTTTTTCTAGTGCATCTACATCTTCGGGATGAGCTTTTACTTTCACTTCTATTACCGCTATTGCGTTTCCGTTGGTCATTATTATATCGTATTCTTCTTCTATTCCATCTCGTTCTTTTTCCCAATTTTTTCCTATATCGTCATAATGCAAAGCTCCAAGAGTTCGTGTTTTGGAAAATGAAGTATAAAAAAACTCTTCGGCTATTTCTCCATTATTATTAGACATATTTCCGTACAGTTTTCCTAATTTGTTGAGTTTTCTGTCGGTTTCTTTCATTTGCTCGTCGGTTTTCTTCATCTGCTCGTCTGTTTCAGCAAATTTTTCAGACAAAAACTTATCTGTTTCTTTCATCTGTTTACTAGTTTCTTTTTGAGTTTTCGCAATACTATTAATTAATGCCAATATTTTATCATATTCTTGATTTTGTTGTGTAGTCATGATTTTTTATTAAAAAAATAAATTTTTATATTTTGAGTATATCACAAAAATTTTTAAATATATATCCAACAAATATACCGTAGGGGCGTACCCTTGTGGTCGCCCTTTTATTCTAAATCAATAAAAAAA
>CAZDZQ010000007.1:0-66673 GCA_964509985.1 uncultured Candidatus Peribacteria bacterium | reverse complement strand
AGTTTTTTATCTCCATTTTCAAAAGAAATTTTTTGAGTATCTGAAGAAACAGAAATATCTGTAGAGTTTAATTCTTTTAATGCTTTGGTAATGGTTTTTGCACATCCTCCACATTTAATATTAACCACTTCTAATAGTGTTTGATGGTTTGTCATTTTTTTTGTAATAAAATAATAATAATTTGTTTTTTTCATTATTATTTCTAGCAACGCGGTTGTTGAATAGTTTTATTGTCTAAAAATTGGGAGACTATTTTTAGAGATTCTGTGTGTATTAAATTTAATATTATTTTTTTTCTGTGTTTAAAAAAAATTACAGAAAAATATGGTGGAATAATAATCTGATCTGGATTATATGTACGAGAATATAAAACAGAAGTATTTTCTATTGATTCACAGCAATCGTGAGTATCATGAGAATCAGAACTATCATGATATTCATCTTCTGAAAATGCCATCATAGATCCCATTAGAGATAAATGAATGAATAATGCCGAAAGGAATATTGAAATAATTTTTCTCACGCTTGATTGTTAATTTTTTTATCCTGTGTACATTCCAATTCCACCTGCCATATTAATTATATGATGCTGTGGAAGTTGTGGAGTTAATTGTTTTTGAACATATCCAGAAGATCCTCCAGAGTGACAATATAAAACAAAATATGTTCCATCTGGTTGATTTTCAAAAATTTCATTTGAAATGGGAGTGGAGCCTTTTATTGGGTGATTTATCATATCTAAAAGATAAATTTTTCCTCCAGATTTTTCAATTTTTTCTTTATTTTTAAAATATTCATCCCATGTCCATTTTGTAGATCCTGTCATTCCATTTATATTACAAGAATCAGAATTAAACATATCCATTACACTCATATTTTTTTATTTAAATTTTATTAATCATATTTATTAATTCTATTATTAACTTATCATAACTATATTATATTAGTAAAATTAATAAATTTCTACATCTTTATAATAATATTTAATTATATCTTTGTACGAAAATCCTCGTTTTGCCATAGTTTCTGCACCACATCCAGAAAGCCCAACACCATGTCCTTTTAATTCTCCTTTTCCATTTTTACAAAATACATCATTTACACTTTGTAAATATGGTGTGTGTGTCCATCCCCATTTTTCTTTTGCCGAAAAAGTTTTTCCGGCACTTTCAGAAAAAAATGGAGTTTTGACAATTTTATTATTAAAACTTACAACTTCAGATTTAGTTGAATTTACAGCTTGTTCAAATAGAGGTGATCTTTTTTGATATCCGTATCCTCTATATTTTTGAAAATGGTCTGGATTATCATCTCCGTCATATGGCATATTTGGAAATTTTGTATGATTTTTATCCATATAAAATTGAGCATATGTTCGTGAAATAACAGCTATTACCTTTTGTTTTTCAAATGGTGCATTATTTGAAACTTCTGCAATTCCTTTAATATAATCTTCAAGAAGTAATTCGTTTATGATTACTAATTTATTATCGATTATTCTAAATTCTAATGTTCCTAAAAATAAATTATCATGTGTTTTGGGAGCCCACGCAAGCGGTCTTGCCCATGATGCGATTTTCAATGGTGTTTTATAATTTTCATTTGAAATTCTGATTTTTTTAACAGCTACATTATTTATAAATAACTCGGTTTTTTGAGAATTTTTATTTTTTTGAGTTGTAATAATTACTCGTTTTTTCTTTGTAATATTTGTATCAGTTAAATTGCTTATTTCTATATTCATATTATTTCCTTTTATTTGCACCATATCAGAAGAATATGAAAGTTTTATTCTGATATTTTCTTTTGGTGGTAAAATATGAGATTTTTGAGTTTGTGTTACTTTATTATTTTTATAATTTGTATTATTACTTAAATTTTTATTTAAATCTCCAAGAGTAGGTCTAGAAATTAAACTTGCTTGAACCGATAAAACAGGTATTTGAAGCAGAGAAACGGTTGAAATTGGTGTAGGGGTAGGTGGTTGTGTTGCAAAATTATTTGTATATTCAGGAATTCCATACGGATTATAATATGCTGGAATATCTCCAAAATTTTTTCCAATAAATGTATCTCTAATATTTTGAAGGTATTTATATACATTTTTTCCAGGACAAAGCGTATTTCCATAATCTTTATGTCCAACAAGATTTGGAGTATTTTTCCCAATAAAATATGAAGAATCTGATGGATTAATATGATATTTTTTTGACAATCCGGTAATAAGTCTTTTTAGTGCAATCATTTGAGCTTTATTCATTGTTTCATCTTCATAATTTCCCATTAAAGAAATTCCAATAGTTTGCGTATTTGCACAATATGCATGCCCTCCTATTACAAAATCTCCACCAGCTCGCCCTTCATAAATAGCTCCAGATTTTGAAATTAAGAAATTATATCCAATATCACCCCATCCTTTTGTTGATGAATGAAATTTATATGTTGCACGCATAATTTCTTCTGGTGTTTTTCCAATATATTTTGAATTATTTGTTCCTGTGTGATGAATAATTATTTTTTTTATTTCTGGAGAATATTGATATTGCCATTTTAATTTTCCATTTTCATCAGAAAAAACTTCTTCTGATTTTATAAAATCTTTAGGATTTTGTGAATAACTTTCATTACACGCTTTTGCTCGTGCACTTAATGCTGTATTTGGAGATGGTTTATATGTAGGTATCGGTTTATTTGGATCAATATATCTATATATTTCATTTGCACCCCATTCTTCTCTTTTTATAATTCCGTTTTCTCGAAAAAAAGTATTGTCTCTTGTATATCCTAAATTTTGAATATCTGAATTATTTTGAGAATAAAGAGATGCAGTTGTGTTTTCTAAAACATCATCTTTAAAAAAGATAAATTCTACATTCTTATTTAAATTATTTTTATTGATAAATTTAGTTTTAAACATAAAATGTTGAGAAGTGTTTTTTATAAATAATAAATCTGAATATAAAAAACTTTCTTCATTTGTTTCAGAAATATCAGTTTTACTATCTGTATTAAAATTGAGCATATGCCATGAATTTCCAGAATTTTCTGAAAATAATATAATAGGAGAAATATTATCAGAATTTTTAATTTTTACAGCAACTGAATCATATGAGTTTGATAATTCAAAATTTATATTTTCATCTTGGGTTATTTGAAAAATATGATTTGCTCCTTGTGTAGTATCTGAAATATTTAAATATGTCTTATTATTATTTTCTGAAGAATGAAAAGCATAAGTAAAAGTATTTTCACTAAGTATACTTACTGCTATCTGTAAAAATATTATTAAAAAAATAAATGATATTTTAAAATTTTTATTTGTTTTTTTAATTTTGCTGAAAAAGCTGAAAGAATGAAGCATTTTTTAATATAAATTTATAATAATTATGTAAAAATTGTATAATATTAAGTTTAAATGAGAAAGTTAAAATATTCTCTTGAATTCTATTTCATATATTAGTACAATGATATGATATCAAAAAAATATCTAACCAAATACATATGAATATCAAACAAAAAAATATGGAAAAAATACTTAAAAGAACTTATTTAGGAGTTTTCTCTGTTGCACTAGTGGGTGGAGCAGTTTTTGGAGTTCAGCAATTGAATACTCCAAATCTTGAGAAAGAAAAAGATTATTTAGCTGAATTTCTTGAAAATTCTAAAATTAAAAAATCTAATTTAACTGCTGATTTTTTAACAGGAACTATAAATCCATACGATGGACCAGAAATGTCACAAGCTGTAAAGGATTGTGTTAATAATGCACCATTTTCATTGAATGAAGGAATTTTTTATGGAAAAGTGAATATGCCTGGTTTGGTTGATTTAATGAATAGAAAAAATAATGGAGAATTTACAAATAAAGATATTGTTGCAGAAATTAATGATGTTTTTGGGTACGCGATGCGTAATTCTCAAATTAATTGGGATTGGATTCCAGATGCTGAAGTAAGTGAGGATTCACGATATGAATTTTATGTAACACCTGGTACAGAAAATATGTGGGCTTGTTATTTTAAAACAGTAGAAGATGGGCAAAATATTAAATTTTTCTCAAATTTTTTTGAGGATTATCCAAAATCATATTATACAGATGTAAAACTTCCTTCTAGTGGAAAAGTTATTAATGGACATGGAAGAAGAGGGGATAAGATAGAAATTACTTCTGAAATAGTGTCTGGTGAAGATATAACATGTACAACTGTTGTGCGTGAAGATGATACATGGTCTTGTAATTTTGAAACTCCTGCGAAAGATGGAGCAACAATTAATGTAAAACTTACAAATATTGATGAGTCTGGAAATGTAATAGATACTGTTGTTTCAGAAAAAGAAGATGCAATTGATAATACATTACCAATTGAAACTCCTGTGCCTACGCAAGAAGTTACACCAATTCCGACATCAACTTTAGAAGCTACAAGAACTCCAGTTCCTACTGTTGTAGGAACACCGACGCCATTTCCAACGGTTGCTCCAAATCCAAACGGGGATATTGATAATGATGGAATTCCTGATGATAAAGATGCCGATATGGATGGAGATGGAGTAAATAATGAAGATGAAGTTCTTCTTGGTTTGGATCCAACAGAGATTGATACTGATAATAATGGAATTTCTGATGCAGCAGAAGATGCTGATAATGATGGAATTACAAATGGGCAAGAGTCAAATCAAAATTCTCTAACAAAAACAGATACAGATGGAGATGGAATTCTAGATGCTTTAGATTCAGACTCTGATGGGGATAGTATTCCTGATGTTAAAGAACAAAGATCGGATAAAGATGGTGATGGAATTCCAAATTATTTAGATTTAGATTCAGATAATGATGGTATTTTAGATAAAGATGAAGGTCAAACAGATACAGATGAAGATTTTAATCCAAATTATTTAGATGAAGATTCTGATAATGATGGAATTTTAGATAAAAATGAAGGATTAGATGATTCTGATAATGATGGAATTCCAAATTATTTAGATGAAGATTCAGATAATGACGGTATTTTGGATAAAAATGAAGGATTTGAAGACTTAGATGGAGATGGAAAACCAAATTTTTTAGATACAGATTCTGATGGAAATGGAATTTTGGATAAAAATGAAGGCTTGGAAGATATTGATGGAGATGGGAAGCCAAACTTTAGAGATTTAGACAATGATGGTGATGGAATCGAAGATTCTATTGAAGGTGCTGATGATACAGACGGAGATGGTGTTCCAAATTATTTAGATACAGATTCTGATAATGATGGAGTTTTGGATAAAGATGAACAAGCTGGAGATTCAGATGGAGATGGTATTCCAGATTATATTGATAATAATGATAAAGATGGTCCAACTGGAGATGCTGATGAAGATGGAATTCCAAATAATACAGATACAGATGATGATAATGATGGAATTTCTGATGCAGATGAAAAAATATTAGGTTCTGATCCTCTTATTGATAATACTACTCAAGATACAGATGGAGATGGTATTTTAGATAGGGATGAATCTGATGAAACATCTCAAGCTGTAACAGATACCGATGAAGATGGAATTATTGATGCAAAAGATACTGATAGTGATGGAGATGGCATTTTAGATAAAGATGAAGGATCTGAAGATATTGATAATGATGGTATTCCAAATTATAAAGATACTGATAGTGATGGAGATGGCATTTTAGATAAAGATGAAGGATCTGAAGATACTGACAATGATGGTATTCCAAATTATAAAGATACTGATAGTGATGGAGATGGAAAACTTGATGCTGTTGAAGGAGTTTTAGATACAGATGGTGATGGAATCCCAGACAATATAGATAGGAATGATACAGATGGACCAACTGGAGATGTTGATTCAGATGGGTTAATTAATTCTATTGATACAGATGATGATGCTGATGGTGTAAATGATGCAGATGAGCTTGCAATTGGAACAGATCCATATGATACAGATTCTGATAATAATGGTGTAAATGATGGTAAAGAAGATGCTGATGGAGATGGTGTAATTAATGCTAATGAATCCGATGAAAATTCTTCAACCATTACAGATACAGATGGAGATAATATACCAAATGTAAAAGATGAAGATAGTGATGGAGATACAATTCCAGATTCAGTAGAAGGAAATGCAGATACTGATAATGACGGAACTCCAGATGTGAGAGATTTAGATTCTGATGGAGATTTTATTCCAGATTCAGTAGAAGGAAAAGATGATTTAGATGGAGATGGTGTTCCAAATTTCCAAGATTTAGATAGTGATGGTGATGGACTTCTTGATTCTATAGAAGGGCAAGCTGATATTGATGGAGATGGTATTATTAATGCATTAGATACAGATAGTGATGGAGATGGAAAGCCTGATCAATCTGAAGGATTTACAGATAGTGATGGAGATGGTGTTCCAAATAGTTTAGATTCAAATGATAATGATGGTCCAACTGGAGATTTTGATGGTGATGGTATTCCAAATAACAATGATGATGATCCTGCAAATGAAGATACAGATGATGATAATGATGGAATTTCTGATGCAGATGAATTGATATTAGGAACTAATCCATATGATGCAGATTCTGATGATGATGGAGTATTAGATGGAGATGAAGATTCTAATAATAATGGGATTCCTGATAAAAAAGAGTCTGATGCTAATTCTCCAACTTCTACGGATACAGATGGAGATGGAATTATTGATATAAAAGATGAAGATTCAGATAATGATGGAATTTTAGATAAAGATGAAGGTTCTGCAGATACTGATAATGATGGAACTCCTGATTTTCAAGATACAGATAGTGATGGAGATGGAATTTTGGATAAAGATGAAGGTTCTGATGATTTAGATGGAGATAATATTCCAAATTATCTTGATACAGATAGTGATGGAGATGGTATTCCAGATAGTACAGAGGGAAATAAAGATACAGATTCTGACGGTATTAAAGATTATAAAGATACAGATGATGATGGAGATGGTGTTCCAACAAAAACAGAAGGAAGTTCTGATATTGATGGAGACGGTATTCCAGATTATTTAGATGATAATCCAAATGATGGAGCAGATGGAGATTTTGATAATGACGGAACTCCAAATAATATTGATACGGATGATGATAATGATGGAGTTTCTGATAGTGATGAAATTGCATTAGGAACAGAAGTATATAATGCTGATACTGATAATGACGGAATTCCTGATGGTTTGGAGGATGCTGATGGAGATGGGCTTACAAATGCTCAAGAGTCAGATCAAACTTCGTCTAATAAAACAGATACCGATGGAGATGGAACAATAGATGCTGTAGATACAGATTCAGATGCAGATACTATTCCAGATTCTATAGAGGGTTTTGGTGATATTGATGGAGATGGACAACCAAATTTTAGAGATTTAGATTCTGATGGAGATGGTATTGCAGATTCTCTGGAAGGAAGTGGTGATTTGGATAATGACGGAATTATTAATTCACAGGATACAGATTCTGATAATGATGGAAAAGGAGATTTAGCAGAAGGAACAGGAGATGATGATGGGGATGGTATTTCAAATTATCTTGATGAAAATGATGTAGATGGTCCAACTGGGGATTTAGATGGAGATGGAGTAAGTAATAATGTTGATACAGATGATGATGGAGATGGTATTTCTGATGTAGATGAAAATGCTTCTGATTTATCAGCAATAAATCCAGATACAGATGGCGATGGTATTAATGATGGATATGAAGATACAGATGGAGATGGAATATTAAACAAAGATGAGTCTAATGAAAATTCAAATGTATTAAGTGATACAGATAATGATGGAATTGCAAATTTTGCAGATACTGATAGTGATAATGATGGAATTCTAGATTCTATTGAAGGAAATGTGGATTCTGATAATGATGGAATTATAGATTCTTTAGATACCGATTCAGATAATGATGGAATTTTAGATAAAATAGAAGGTTCTAGTGATATTGACGGAGATGGAAAAGAAAACTTTAGAGATACCGATTCAGATAATGATGGAATTTTGGATAGTGCAGAAGGAATTGTAGATTCAGATACTGATGGATTGATGGATTCACAAGATACCGATTCAGATAATGATGGAATTCCAGATTCTGTAGAAGGAAGTGAGGATAGTGATAATGATGGAAAACCAAATTATAAAGATACGGATTCAGATAATGATGGAATTTTGGATAAAGATGAAGGTTCTGGAGATACAGATGGAGATGGTATTCCTAATTATAAAGATACAGATTCTGATGGAGATGGTATTTTAGATAATGTTGAAGGTTCTGGAGATATTGATGGAGATGGTATTCCAAATTCACAAGATTTAGATAGTGATGGAGATGGTATTTCTGATGAAAACGAAGGTGCTTTAGATAGTGATAATGATGGAATTATTAATTCACAAGATACAGATAGTGATAATGATGGAATTCCAGATTCTGAAGAAGTAGGAGATGATGCTACAAATCCAGAAGATACAGATAATGATGGAATTCCAAATTATCTTGATGAAGATAGTGATAATGATGGAATTTTAGATAGTGTAGAAGGAAATGGAGATGTAGATGGAGATGGAATTCCAGATTCACAAGATACCGATTCAGATAATGATGGAATTTTGGATAAAGATGAAGGAAATGGAGATGCAGATGGAGATGGTATTCCTAATTCACAAGATACCGATTCAGATAATGATGGAATTTTGGATAAAGATGAGGGTTCTGAGGATAATGATGGAGATGGTATCCCAAATTATTTAGATAGTAATGATGAAGACGGTCCAACAGGAGATTTAGATGGAGATGGAAAATTAAACCAAGATGATACAAATCCTGATAATGATGATGATGGGGACGGTGTAAGTGATGCAGATGAGGCAATCCTTGGAACGGATCCATTAAAATCAGATACCGATGGTGACGGTATATCAGATGGAGATGAAGATGCAGATGGAGATGGTATTAAAAATAAAGATGAATCATCAGATTCTTCAAATAAAACAGATACAGATAATGATGGAACAATTGATTCTCTTGATACCGATTCAGATAATGATGGAATTTTAGATAGTGTTGAAGGAAATAAAGATAGTGACGAAGATGGTGTTCCAAATTCACAAGATTTAGATAGTGATGGAGATGGAATTCCAGATTCTGAAGAAGTAGGAGATGATGCTACAAATCCAGAAGATACAGATAATGATGGAATTCCAAATTATCTTGATGAAGATAGTGATAATGATGGAGTGTTGGATAGTGTAGAAGGAAATGGAGATGCAGATGGAGATGGTATTCCTGATTCACAAGATACCGATTCAGATAATGATGGAATTTTGGATAAAGATGAAGGAAATGGAGATGCAGATGGAGATGGTATTCCTAATTCACAAGATACCGATTCAGATAATGATGGAATTTTAGATAAAGATGAAGTTGGTTCAGATTCTGCACATCCAACAGATACAGATAATGATGGAACTCCAGATTACCTTTCTGTTGATTCTGATGGAGATGATATTAATGATAACATAGAAGTAGGATCAGATCCTGAAAATCCAATTGATACAGACGGAGATGGAATTCCAAATTATAAAGATACAGATAGTGATGGAGATGGAAAATCTGATGAAGAAGAAGGTGCAGAAGATACAGATAATGATGGAATTTTAAATTATCTTGATGAAAATGATAATGATGGTCCTGCTGGAGATCCAGATGGAGATGGTATTGCAAATTCAGCAGATACAGATGATGATGGAGATGGAGTAAGTGATAGTGATGAAGCTATTCTAGGAACAAATCCTTTATTACAAGATTCAGATAATGATGGAATAAATGATGGAGATTTAGATACAGATTCAGATGGTATTACAAATGCTGATGAATCAGATGCAACTTCATCTGTTGTTACAGATACAGATTCAGATGGAATTATTGATGCAAAAGATACAGATAGTGATGGAGATGGTATTCTTGATTCTGTAGAGGGAAATACAGATACAGATGCAGATGGAATTCCAAATTTCCAAGATACCGATTCTGATAATGATGGAATTTTGGATAAAGATGAAGTAGGAGCAGATCCTGAAAATCCACTTGATACAGACGGAGATGGAAAACCGAATTATATAGATACTGATTCTGATGGTGATACAAAACTTGATAAAGATGAGGGTGCTGGAGATGTGGATGGTGACGGAATTCCAAATTATCTTGATGATGAAGAAGGTCCAGTTACTGCTCCAAATCTTGTAGATGCATCAGATACAGGAGTAAGTAATACAGATAATATTACATCTGATACAACTCCAGAATTTACACTTACATGTTTAAGTGCTGGTTCAACACTTACATTGTATTCAGATGGAACAAATATTGGAACTGCGACATGTGATACTGCAGATTCTACACCAGCTATTACAGCAAATGTTGAATTGGCAGATGGAGATCATGTTATAAATTATACAGAAACTATAGAAGGCGTAGCATCACCTTTATCACCAAATCTTACTGTTACAGTTGATGCAACTATTGCAACTGCAGATGCACCAAATCTTAAAGATGATTCTGATACAGGTGTGAGTAATACAGATAATATTACATCTAATACTACCCCAAGTATTGAGGTTGTATGTAAAGAAGCTGGTTCTGTTATTGCACTTGTTGTAAATGGAGATGATACAACGACTGCAACATGTACAAATGCAGGAGATATAGTTACTCTTACTCCTACCACAGAATTAACAGATGGAACATATCAACTTGCAAGTAAAGAAGTTGATTTAGCAGGAAATGAATCTGTAGTTTCTTCAACAGCAGAAGTAATTATTGATACAGCAACAGAAGTTTCTATAGTATCTCCTACAAATGGAAATCCAATAATAGGAACAGGAGAAAAAGATGCAACTGTTATTACGACAACAACAAGTGGTTCAACATGTACTACAGTTGTTGATTCAGATGGAAATTGGTCTTGTGTATTATCTCCAGAGCCAACAAATGGCGAAAATATTTCAATTACATCTACAGATATTGCAGGAAATGAAAAAACAGCGACAACAACTGTTACTCTTTCTGCTCAATCTGCACCAGATATGACAGATGAAACTGATTCAGGAGTTAGTAATACAGATAATATTACATCTGATACAACTCCAGATATAAAAACTCAATGTACTCAAGAAAATGCAACAATTACTGTATATGCAAATGATGTTTCAGTAGGAACAGCAAGCTGTTCATCAGATGCAGATGAGCCAATTATTACAATAAATCCAGCACTTACGGATGGAGATTATTCTATTACATTTACAGAAACCCCTGAAGGAACAGAGTCTGATAAATCTCTAGCTCTTACTGTTATAATTGATTCTACAATCACAGATCCCGCAGTTGGTCCAAATATGACAGATGCAACCGATTCGGGTTCAAGTCATGCAGATAATATTACTTCTGATACAACCCCAGACATTAGTCTTGTTTGTACGGAAAAAGATTCTACATTAACTATTTATGTTGATGGTGTAGCAAATACGACTGCAACATGTACTGCAGACACAGATACTCCAGTTGTTACAATAAATCCAGCACTTACAGATGGAAATTATGTAATTACAGTGAAAGAAGTTGATTTAGCAGGGAATGAGTCAAATGCATCTCCTGATACAAATATTACAATTGATACTGTTGTAGAAGTAACGCTTACAGATCCAACAACAGGTAATCCTGCAAGAGGAACTGCAGATCCAAATTCTACAATTGTTGTAACAACTCCAAGTGGTGCTACATGTTCAACAACATCAGATGTTGATGGAAAATGGGAATGTGTTCTTGATCCAGCAGCAACAGAAGGAGAAACTGCTACAGCTACAGCAATAGATGTTGCAGGAAATGAAGCAACAGTAGATTCAACAGTTGAGCTGTGTGCAGAATCTAATTATGGAACAGCTACTTATGGTTCAAATGCTTATGGAGAAGATTGTAATCAACCACCAGAAGGTGTAGATGATACGGCAGAAACAGCAGGAACTCAAATGGTTTCAATTGCAGTTTTGGATAATGATACAGATGCAGAAGATGATGAATTGTTTATTTCTTCTATTAGTCAAAATCCAGCAAATGGTACTGTTGAAATTAATGGTAAAAATATTGAATATACTGCAAATTCAGGATTTGAAGGAACAGATACATTTAAATATATTCCAAAAGATGGAAAAGATGGTTCAGAGGCTACGGTTACGGTAACAGTCAATGCTACAAATAATGAATATGATAATGCAGAATATGGAAATTCTAAATATGAATAAGATATTTAAAATATTATAGTTATATAAACTACCAGAAAAGATAATTTCTTTTCTGGTAGTTTTTTTTATATTCTAGAATAGAAACGAACAAGGTAGTAAAATAGAAATGAATTAATCTAAACTATTTTACCACCTATGTTCATGAGTAATTTTTAAAGAAATAATTCAAGATACTCTTGATGATATAGTGCATAAATTAAACACTAGACCACGAAAATTATTAAATTTTGAATCACCACTTTCTGTTTTTACTTCTTGTTCGGTTTAGTTCTTGAATTTAGGTTCCGTTAAATATGGTTCCATATATTAGGCATGTATTTTTAGAAATATCAAAAAATAATTTTATAGTGAGTTTGGTTTGGGATTATTACCGTCTGATACAGAATAAAAAAACCACAACATTACTCCAAAAAATATAGAAATATCGGCTATATTAAAAATTGGAAAATGTAATGTAAAAAAAATATTGTGATAAAAATACAAAAAATCTGTAACATGTTGGGATATAATTCTTTCCCATAAATTCCCACTTGCCCCTGCTAGTAGCAAAGTAGTTCCCCATTTTTCTCCAACAGAAATTTCTTCAAAATAATTTCTAGCCCACCAAAAAATTCCTCCCAGCATTAGTCCTCCAGATATAATTTGTAAAAAATATGGAACAGGTGCAGAAAATGCAACTCCTGTATTGAATGCCAATTTTAAATTAAATAAATTTGGAATAATTTCTATGCTTTTAAAATCTGATAAAAATATTTTTGCTAAAATTTTTGTAATAAAATCTAAAAAAAATATTATGCAAAATGCAAAAATATATTTTGAGTAAAATAAGAATAATGATTTAAGGTTTAGTTTCATGGTGTTTTTTTTAAATGGTTGAAAATAAAATTTTTTGTATAAGTAGAGGTAAAGTTTTTATGCTCATTGAGCCACTGATGAAGAGGTGTTTTTTCATACAATAAATTCACTTTCGTTTCCTTGTTCAGTTAGAATAAATAATTTTTCTTTAGCTCTCGTAATAGCTACATAAAAAAGTCTTTTTTCTTCATCTAAAATTTTATCATGCGTTCGTCCAAAGATCTCAAATAATTCATTTGATGGATGAATTGATGGAATTGTTTTTTCGCAAATATCAAGAGGTATTACAATATCTGCTTCAAGTCCTTTTGAAGAATGCATTGTTTGAAATTTTAAATTATTAGGAAATTTAATTTCTTTTACTTTTAAAACTTTTGCTAAATAAGAATCTTCTTTATTAAAATCTTTATCAAAAAATTTATATAAATCTAATCCTTTTAATCTTTTTTTTCTGGCAAGAAATAAAAAAGATTTATCTGGATTATTTTCTATAATTTCAAAACATTTTTTTAAATATCTTACTTTTATATAATCGCTAGATGATAAGAATTTTTCATCTTTTTCTTTTGTATCTATTCTGAAATATTCTTTAAATTCATTGTCTGCGTCTGCTTTTTTATTTCTTGCATTATTTTCTATATAAACTTTATCAATATATATATTTTTAATTTCTCCTTTATTACGTTTGTTGTTTTTTGATTCTTTTCCAATAAAAGTTTTCTTATATTTTTTTGCAAAATTATTTCCATTTTCAATAACTTTTAGAGTACTTCTGTAACAAGTTGAAATTATTCTTGTATTAGCTTTTTCTTTAAACTTTCTAAAAAATTTTTCATCAGAACCTGCAAATCCGTTTATAAGTTGCCAATCATCACCAACGCAGAATAAATTTACATTTTGATTTTTATCTCTAATTACATCAATTAAATTTTGAAACAATTGTGAAAAATCTTGAAATTCATCAATTAAAATATGTTTAAATTGAGATACACAAAATTCTCCATTTTTTATTTTCTGTATCGCTTTTGACACTAAAATATTAAAATCTATTTTTTTTTCTTTTTCTAATTCTGCTTTATATTTTTCGTAGATTTTCAGTCCTATTTCACAAAATACTTTTTGTTTTTCATTATATATACCCTTTTTTAACTCCTCAGTTAAATCTTTCTCTTCCCATTCAAGTTTTTGCATCCAACC
Organism: uncultured Candidatus Peribacteria bacterium; assembly: GCA_964509985.1. Taxonomy (GTDB): domain Bacteria; phylum Patescibacteriota; class Gracilibacteria; order CAIRYL01; family CAIRYL01; genus SZUA-1403. Next base: position 52,306 of record CAZDZQ010000007.1, on the reverse strand, counting down.
AATAAATTGACAAATCAATGTATTTAATCGTGTAAATAATTGCTTCTCCCAAGCTTTTTTGATTAATTCGTTTGTTGATAATTTTTTACATTTTATTCCTTTTTTTTCTAATCTTGATCTTAAAATTTTCTCAAATTCAAATCTTTGTTCTTTTATATCTAAAGCATAATCTATATCACAAATAGAAGTCTCTATAAATTTATCTTTATATTTATCATTATTTTTAAAATAATTTCGTTTATTTGCCATTTCTTTTTTGTACTCCTCCCATGTTTTTGTCCAGAAATCAGGAACTTCTTTTTTAGGGTCATTTTCATCAATCCCCCAATGCTCTAAAATATATTTTTTATCACCAACTTTTATTGTAAAATCAGGATGATAATAACTCTTCTCATCTAGTTTTTCCCAACTAAATTGTTGTTCATAGTAAAATTCAATACCGTGTTCAAAAAGAAAATCCGCAATCCATTTTTCACCTCTGGATTTCACATTTACTCCACTTAATGTTGTTTCTGTTTGATTTCGTAAATATAAATATCGTTCTTTTTTATTTTCAAAAGATTTAGTTTCAGATAAGTTTTCATCTAACTTTTCATATTCTTCTCGAAAAAAATTATAAATTTTTTTTTTAAATTCAGGATATTTTTTTTCATAGTCTTCAATTATTTTTTTTACAAAATCTGAGTATTTTTTAGGAGAAAACTCTCCATCATTATCAAATAAAACAGATCCTTTTTCAGGAGAAACAATTAACCAACATAAACTATGAAAAGTTTTTGCATTCTGAAAATCTGGAATAAATTTTTGTATTCTTTTTTTCATATTTTCTTCAGCACTTTTATTAAAACACAGTACTAAAATTTCACCTGGTTTTACATCATATTTATTTACTAAAAAGGCAACTTTTCCAGAAATTGTTTGTGTTTTTCCTGATCCTGCACGAGCTGAAACTAAAATATTTTTTCCTAATGCTCCAATTGCTTCTGCTTGCTCTAAATCAGGAGCATTCTCAATTATTCCCTTTTTTACAAATTTTTCTTCAAAATATTTTTGAATATTTTTCGCTTTTTCTTTTTCGTATGTCAATTTAGTAAACGGAGGTTTATTAAAAACTTTTTTATTTTCAATAAATAATTTATCTGCTTTAAAAAAATCAAAAGACTCAAGAATTGGAAGGATTTCTTTTACTATAACTTTTTGTTTTTTTTCTCTTTTTTCTCTTTTTTCTCTTTCAATAAATTTAATATTTATTCTTTCGTTAGCAATTTTCTTTTTAATATACTTAATCCTAGACCACAAAATATCTTTAATTTCTTCTAACTGATCCGAATTTAATTTGTTTTTTGACTCTAAATAAATTCTTATTGCTATAAATTCTTTATCTCTGCTATTTTTTTGATTTGGTAATTTTTTTTTAATTCTGTCGATTATATTTATAAATTCTTTACTTTTAATTTCTTTTTTCATATACTAATTTTAAATTTTTTATTTTAACAATTTAATACCTTTATCTAAACATTCTCTTAAATTTGTTTTTCCGATAGAATCTAATTTATTACCATCTTGATTTTTTCTAACTTCTAAAATAAATTCTCCTCCATATTTTTTTAGATATTCAGTAAATGATCCAGAAGATTTTTTATCTATATTTTTTAGAGAATGCTCATGTGCACCAATAATAACTAAATATTCTCCTTTATTTTTTATTGCTATTTTATTTTCTAAATTTTTAGCATTAGACTCTGTTTCTTTATATTCTAATGCAATAATTTCATAAGTAAAACTTATCTTTTCAAGATTTTCATTTATTTGTTTAAATATTCCATTAATATATTTTTCTTTTAAAGAACTATTTCCAAATAAAAAGACTGTTATATTTTTATCTTGATAACTTTCTAATGTAATAAAATTATCATTATTAGATAATTTTTCATTCTTTTTCTTTAATTCGTTAATTTCAAAATAATATTTATTCTCTGCTTTCTCAACCGCCCTATCTTTCTCATTTTCAAACCTTTGCTTTTCTTTCTTTAAATTTTCATCATACTCTTTTTTAAAGCTCTCAATCTTGTCCTTAAACTTCTTTTCTTTCTTATTTATTTTATTCTCTAACTCCTTCTTTTCTTTCTCTAATTCTTCAATTTGTTTTTGTAATTTTTCTTCTTGATTGGTTGATTTTTCAAATATCCTTAGGATACTTTTTTTACGTCTCAAGTCTTTTCGCAATTTAGAAATTTTTTCTTCTTTTTCTGAAATTTCATTTTTTAATTCTTTTTTTTCTTCTTCAAAATTTGTTATTTTACTTTCTAAATTTTCAGTGCTTTTTAGTTTTTGTTTATATTCTAGTAATTGTTTTTTTAGCTCAAAATTGTCCTCTTGAGTTTCAAAAACTGTAAATTCAAAAGGCTTTTTTATTAAAATTTTACTATTTTTTTTGAAAAATTCTTTATACCGTAAATTTTCAATATTCAAGACAATAAGTTTTTCTTTGGCTCGTGTTAAAGCTGTATAAATCAATTCATCATTATCTTCCCACGATTGAATAATTAAGATAAGAGTATCTGCTTCATACCCTTTAAAACTATGAATTGTAGAAAGTTTAATTCCTTCTTTTGTAAGAGAAAAATTTGATTGTAAACTCGTCTTTTTTTCTCCTTTTTTTGCTTCTCGTTGATTTTTTGGAAATTTTTCTGTGTGTTTTAAAAATTCCTTAGAAAGAAAAGTTGTAATTGTTTTTCTCTTTGTTTCACGAATTTTAAAATCAATATCTTGAAGAATATTTTCTCTGTAAGACACTACTGCTGCATTTTTTGTATTTGCTTGTAATAAATCAATAATTTTTTGAGTTAATTGATCAACTGAATTGGTTTTTTTATAAAATTGAAAATATAAAATTTCTCCTGTAAAGAGTTCTTGTTGAGCTGAAGTAATTTCTTCTATTTCATTGTATTCTTCTTTTAAAAAATATTTTTGAAAATTTGTTGCAAGCTCTGCAATTTTAGGAAACATTCGAAAAGTTGTTGCTTCGGATAAATTACTCCATTCTTCTTCTGAAAAAATCTCAAGATTTTCTTTTCCATAAATTCCTTGTTTTTCGTCTCCAAAAACAACAAATTCCCCATCATCTGCAAGAAAAATTTCTTTTATAAGTGTAATTTTTTCATTATCCCAATCTTGAATTTCATCAATAAAAATTGCTTTATATTTGGGTAAAATATTTTTTTTATCATGAAATGTTTTAGAAATTTCTTCTAAAGTTGGAAAATTTGACATTCCTAATAACGCATTATTGTTTTGTGCTGAAATAAAATTATCAACATTATCAATGCAAAAACGAGAATAATTATAAGATCCGCTTAAATTCCATATTACATTTTTAATATGAGAAACAATCGATTTATTGTAAGTCAAAATCAAAACTTTTTCTTTAGTTCTTTCATAAGCATTAATTGCCCGTTGAGCAAGAACCAGCGTCTTTCCTGCCCCTGCAACTCCTTTGATTTTTTGAATTTTCCCTTCAATACTTTTAGAAAGATTTTTTTGTTTTTGTGTAAAATCTTTAAATTGAGGAATAGAATTATTTTTTATTTCCAAAACAAGATTTCTTTCTTCTAAATACGCTAAAAATTTTGTTTGTAAGTTATTATCAAGCATTAGTCCTTCATAACTTGGTTTTAAGAAATTTTTTAATGAGCATTTATAGTTATTTTTTGAATCTTCAAGGGAATCATTACACCAAATTAAACTTTGCATTAAAGAATATCCTTTTGAATTATTTTTATATAATTCTATTAATTCCGGTATATACCTATCTGTAATATCATTTTTTACTTTTTTTACTGCATTTTTACAAAATTCTTTTTGAGAAAAATTTTCGCAAACTTTTATTAACAAAACTTTTTCTCCTTCTTTTAAAACAACAAAATCAATTTGAGAAGACTCAAAAAATGGCTTACAAAAAACTTGATAAGAATCATCTAAATTTTTTTTCAAATACTCTAAGCATGATTGTTCATTTTCAGTTATTAGTTTTTCTGCGTTGTAATAATTCATATAACATATTTTATATTCACCCTACCCTCTCAAATTAACCCAAACAGATTCTTCAGAAAAAATTTCTTCTTCTCCTGCATCTACTTTTTTTGCTAAATCCAACATTTCTTTTGCATGATTTGGATTAAAATCTTTTGACCCCAGCCCGTATATAAATGGGACAATAGTTGGTTTGTTTTCGCCATCATACATTGCACTTTTTACTTCCATAGAAAGCGGTGCCGATTCTCCTCCTGCTGGTGAAGTTTTATCCATAACCATCACAATTTTTGCATCTTGTAACATTTGTCGCACGTATTCGCTTGGAAATGGTCGATATGTTCGAAGTCGTAAAATCCCAGCTTTAATTCCGTTTTTTCGCATTTGGTCTACTGCATTTTTAATAGTTCCAAAAGATGACCCCATTTGCACATATACAAACTCTGCATCGTCCAATAAATAATCTTCTCCAAAACTTGAATAATTATAATTTTCTGATCTTCCAAATTTTTTATTAAAATCTGATCCAATTTTAGAAATTACTTCATATGCATTTAAAAGCCCTTGAAGCTGATTTCTTCTTGCTTCTTGGTAATAATCTGGACGAGTTGCCCCACCATATGAAACGGGGTTGTCGATATCAAGTAATGCATTTTTAATATTTGCTTTTCCAATAAATTCTTTCACTTTTTTATCTGATTCTACTGCAATTTCTTGATGTGTATGCGTTACCAAAAATGCGTCCATGTTAATCATTATAGGAGTTCGAACATCGTCATGTTCTGCAATTAAAAATGATTGAAGTAATAAATCGTACATTTCTTGTGCATCTTTTGCATACATTTGAATAAATCCACAATCTCTCTCTGCTAATGAATCTGAATGGTCGCAATGAATAGAAAGTGGCGCACCTAATGCTCTATTTCCATTTATCAAAACAATTGGAAGTCGCAATCCAGATGCATTCCATAATACTTCACTCATAAGTTTTAATCCTTGCGATGCCGTCGCGGTCATAACTCTCCCACCTGCGGCACAGGCCCCAACACATGCCGACATTGCAGCATGCTCACTTTCCACAGTCATAACTTCACTTTGAACCAATCCATTATTTACATATTTTGTAAAAACTTCAAAAATATATGAAGTTGGGGTAATGGGATATGCAGGAACAACTTCTGGGGCAATTTGTCGCATAGCTTCTGCCGCAGCATGATTTCCGTCTAAAATTTTTAATTCACTCATGTTTTTTTGTAAAATATAAAATATTTTTTTAATTATATATAATAATAATACAAAAAATTAGATTTTTTTACTATTTAAATTCATTTTAGGATTTTTTTATTTAATTTTTTATGTTGCAATATTCTTCTCCTGTATTTTCAATTTCTTTTAATTTTGTAATTTCAATACTTTTAAATTCTGTTAAATCTGGAGTGTATATTTCTAATCTTTTATCTAAGGAATTAAATGTATTTTGTGTAAAATCTTTTGTTTTTTTTTTCATATTCATATGTTATTTTAAAAAAGAATGTGAATAGATAAAGGCTTAAAAGTTTTTTCTAAATGTAAAAAAATTGCTTTTCTTGTTTCTTACACAATTATTATTTTATATTGTTACTATGAATTTGTTAAAAAAAATATCAGCAGGAGTTGGACTTGCTTTGTTCTTCGTTGTTGGAAGTGCGTTTTCTGTGCGAGATGATGTATTTTCAGCTGGTCCTCCTGTCTGCTCTAATGAAGTAGGGCATGAGTGTGATTTAATTATAAACAAGGTTGAGTTTGTTAGTAATTCTAAGTTTGAAATAGAGGTTGAAAATAAAGGTGTTGGAGTTGTGCAAAACTCTAATATAGATTTTACTATTAGATTAGAGTCAAAAAATAATAGTAACGGATATGTATATCTTGGAGCTTTAAATCCTGAAAATACAATGTCTAATCCGTATAAGTTTCATAGAACTGTAGATCTTGATGCGTTTAATCAGTATGTTGCTGAAGATCAATATACTGTTACTATTAATATTAATACTCATGAATGGGAAATAGAATCAGAGCCTAATGCATACGACAATAACACTTATAGTTTTGATATTGATACAAGATTACCAGGTTATGATCAAATAGGAGGTGTTGCATATCCACAAAATATTTTTCCAGATCGTTATGCAACAGTTTATGAAGATGAAAACACTCTTTTTAAATTTGAAAAAGGAGAGGTGTATTTAAAAGATGGAACAATGGTTACAAATAATTTAAGCCATAGTTTTTGCATCCGCCCTATTGATTTTTCAGAAAGTGAAAGTTTTTGTTTTACAGATCAAAATATTGATACGCATACATTAGAACCTCATAGTATTTCATACTTGTTAGAGCAGAAGTATTTTAATATACAAAAAGCTACAGATAGTAGATTTTTATGGTTTATAAAGTATGTATTTATTTTACCCGATGGAACAATACATTCTATAGGATCTGAAAAACGTGTTTTTTCTCTTAAAGAAAAAAGTAGTCAGTCTCAAGATGTTGAACCTATACTAACTCCAAATCATTCTAATATTTTTAATTCACTTACACTTACTTCGTTTATTGATTACTTTCATCATGATATAACGGTCGGTGGGAAAATTTATGTAAGATTATATTGTTCTAATCTTGATTGTGCAGGTAAAATAATTGAATTTAAGTTAATTAATGAAAATGGATATTCTATTAATGAAAAAATTGAAGCTTATAATTGGGGAGTAGAAATTCCACTATTTGATGAATTTAACTTATCTACAGGTGAAATAAGAAGATCTATTCCTAGTACACGAGATTTTATACAAAAAGGAGGTAATAATAAATTTTATTCAGTAGAAATTATTTCTATTGATGGAGAATCAGCACCAATAACAACACTGACGAATAATTCATACTCTCAAAAATCAGTAGATACAGAGTTCACAGTTCCAAATTTTAATTTAGATCCATTTAGTAATATAGTTCCAGCTAATATTTGTTCTTCAATTTATAAACCTGTCTGTCTATTTAATAGTTTAAGTGATTATGCAACTTTTCAAAATAGATGTAAGGCTGATCAAGATTTAACTTATTATAAGTTTGAACATTCTGGTGCCTGTAGTACTTCAAAAATGCAAAATTTATTATGGTATTCTCCAACACCAACTCCAGAGTATGAAGAAGAAGTAATAACAAATCAAAATGTTTCAGCTTTTACAGATTTAAATGTAGGAACTCTTGAAAATAGTGCAGCGGCTTATTTGAAGAAAAACAATATTTTAGGTGGATATTCGGATGGAGAATTTAAAGGGTGGAAAGCTGTGAATCGTGCAGAAATTGCGAAATTTTTATTAAAAGCAAATAAAATAAATATTGGGAATATTCAAAATAATAATACTTTTTATGATGTAGTAGACGGAGAATGGTATACTAAATATGTAATGAAAGCATATAATTTAGGTATTTTATCTGGATATGATGATGGAACTTTTAAACCAGAAAAAACAGTGAATACTGCTGAATTTTTAAAATTATTAGCTAATACGTTTGATATCGAGTATAATTTGCCTTATAATTATAATGATGTTTATTCATATAATTGGTTTTCAAAATACGCAGGAATTGCTAAAAAATATAATTTATTTCCAGATCGAAATTCTCAATATTTAAACCCTGCAAAAGAATTGACACGAAAAGAGGTTGCAATCGCTATTTATAACTACTTAATATATTAGTTATTTGGTTTTGTACTTTGATTACAAAAGGAATAGTAAAAACAGTAATAAGAGAATTTCTCTTGTTATTGTTTTTTTAATTTTGAGTTAGAGCAATAAAAAGGTAGTATAGAGCAAATTAGATTTTTCTTTAAAATACATGTATATTGTTATTAAAATTGGAAGTGCATTATTGGTAAATAAAAATGGGTCTTTGAAAAAAGAAATGCTAGAACATATTATTTCTGGAATAAAATATTTACAAAAAATGGGAAAAAAAATAATTTTAGTAAGTAGTGGAGCGGTTGCTGCAGGTGGGCAACAAATAGCATTTCAAAAATTATCAAAAGGAGTAAAAGCTGCGATTGGGCAACCTATGCTAATAAATGAGTATAATAAAATTGCACAAGATAATGGCTTGGTAGTTGCGCAATATTTGCTTTCAAAAGATGATTTATCAGATAGAAAAAGATATATTTATTTGCAATCAGCTTTGGAAGAAGCGACACGAAACAATATAATTCCTATTATAAATGATAATGATATTTTGCATGGAGTAAAAAAAAGTTTTTCTGATAATGACCAGTTGGCGTGTTATTTAGGGATTATGATGCATGCAGAAAAAGTTTTATTGTTGACTTCTGTAGATGGAATTTATAATGATTTTGGAACAGAAAAACAAAAAAAAATTGGAATAATTACACAGCTTGAAGAATTTGATGATATTCAAACTGACCAAAAAACAGAATTTGGGACTGGTGGAATGAAAGGAAAAATCGAGTCAATTCGATTGGCAATGCAGTGTGGTATAGATGTGTATGTTGGGCATGGAAGCAATGAGCATATTTTTGCATCGATGTTTGATGATTCAAAACGAAATACAAAGCCATATACAAAAATTGTAGGAATGCAAAAAGAGAAACATATGAAAGGAATTCAAAAATGGTTATTTGCAGGGGCAGAGCCAAAAGGGGAAATTCAAATTAGTGAAGACGGAGGCGAGGCGTTAAGAAATAAAAATGTTCGTCGTTCTGTTTTATTAAAAGGAATTATGCAGGTTTTTGGTCAATTTCAAAAAGGAGATGTTATTAGTGTTATTGATAAAGATTTTGAACAAATTGGCTATGGTGTAGCAAAATTGGATGCAGCAGAAATTCGCTCGCAAAAAGGCGAAGAAAATATTATAGTTATTCATGCAAATTATTTTTTGGTTACGGTTTAAAAAATAATTTACTTATTCTAAATATTTTAGCCTGCATTTTTGGTGCAATTACTGCTATTTCTGCGTTTATTTAAAGCTTATATGAATATTAAAAATTTGAAATTATTAGCAATGGAGGTTGTGAGTATGTTTCCAAAATCAAAAATGCAAGAACCCTTTTTAACATTAAAAAATAACAGAAAGCTATTTTTTAATATTTTTATAAAAAAATATGGAATAGATGGAACAAGTACTAAATATTCTGATTCTGATATTTCACGAAGAATTAGGCTAATTGAGTGTTTTGATTTTTTTACAACGCAATATGATGTAGAATATCAGCGTATGGAAAAAAATAAACATTACTATAAAATAGAAACTAAGTTTTATAGATTAGTTTTTTTTGAAAAAAGAAATAAAAAACTAGAATGTATAAGTTTTTATCCTAAATAAAAATAATACCCCTATCAAAGAATCTTTCATCTTGAGTTAAAACGGAGTATTTTGAAGGTCTTTCGACTTCTTCATTTTCTCAAAAAAAATATCATTTGTCAATTATTACCAAAATTTTTATGTTATCAACATTTACACAATTTACATCAGTAGAATTACGAAAAAAATATATTGAATTTTTTAATAAGCAAAATCATTCGCAAGTGGTTTCGTCTTCAACAATTCCAGATTCTGATGATCAAACTGTTTTATTTACAACTGCAGGAATGCAACAATTTGTTCCAAATTTAATGGGGAAATCTCACTCACAAGGAGTTCGGCTTTCATCTGTTCAAAAATGTGTAAGAACTGTTGATATTGATGAAGTGGGAGACAATAGGCATCTTACATTTTTTGAAATGTTGGGAAATTGGTCTTTGGGAGATTATTTTAAAAAAGAATCTATTGAATGGAGTTATCAATTTTTGATTGATGAGTTAAAAATTCCAAAAGAAAAATTGTGGGTTACAGTATACGGAGGAGATGAAAAACTTCCATATGATCAAGAATCTCATGATATTTGGTTGAAAATGGGAATTCCTGAATATAAAATCATAGGAATTGGAGCTCCAACAGATCCAGAAAAAAGACGACGAAAAGGTCGAGGAGATAATTTTTGGGCAGCAGGGGCTACGGGGCCTTGTGGTCCGTCGAGTGAATTATTTATTTGGCTGGGTGAAGGAGAGCCAAAAGAAGGGCAAAATCCTGAAACAGATGAAGATAATTTTATTGAAGTTTGGAATAATGTTTTTATGGCATATGAACAAATTGAAGGTGGAGAATTAAAAGCTCTTTCTCAAAAAAATGTGGATACAGGAATGGGTCTTGAGCGATTAACAATGATTGTTCAAGAAAAAACTACTGTGTTTGAAACAGATGTTTATGATAATATTATATCTAAAATAGAAAAATTATCAGCTAAAAAATATCCACCATATACTGGAGATTTAGATGAAAATAACCTAATTACTCGTGCATTTCGTGTAATTGCAGACCATGTTAGATGTAGTTCTCATTTAATTGCAGATGGAGTTGCGGCAAGTAACGAGGGAAGAGGATATGTGTTACGACGATTATTACGAAGAGCAATACGATTTGGAAAAAAATTAGAAATTCAGAATTTTTTAGCAAAAATTGCAGAGGTTTACATTGATGAATTTTCAGAATTTTATCCAGAAATTGGAGAGCGAAAAAAAGTTATTTTAGATAGTTTAAATATAGAAGAAGAAAATTTTTTGAGAACTTTGGATAGGGGGGAGAAGAAATTGGAAGAAATTATTGTAAATATAAAAAATAAAAATCAGTCTGATTTTTCTGGTGTGTCTGCATTTACTTTAAGTGATACATATGGTTTTCCAAAAGATTTGACACGAGAAATAGTTGAAGAAAAAGGTTTTGTTATTGATGAAGAAAAATTTAATGTAGAATTTGATGCAGAATTAAAAGCTCAGCGAGAGCGTTCGAGGGCAAATCAAAATTTTGAAATGAAAGGACAAGGAAATGAAGTTTTTGATGGTTTACCAGCAACAAAATTTATTGGAGATACGGGAAGTAATTTACAAAATGTAGAAGTTACTATTTTAAAATTGATAAAAGTTGAGCCTGGGAAATTACAAATGGTTACAGATAAAACGCCATGTTATGCAGAAAGTGGAGGGCAAGTAGGTGATAGAGGAGATGTTATTATTGGAGAAAATATTTTTAAAATTACTAATACTAAAAAATTAAAATCTGGTGTATTTATTCATCATTTATCATTGGTTAAAAAAGTAGCATGTTTTGGAGGACCAGACAAAGCGACGGGAATGACGGTAAAAATTTCTGTTAATCAGAATTTGCGAAACCGAACAACAAGGCATCATTCTGCTGCTCATCTTTTGCAATCTGCTTTAATAGAAGTATTAGGAGATGGAATTGAACAAGCTGGTTCTTTGGTAGATGAAAACAGAACACGATTTGATTTTTCGTATCCAAAAGCATTAAAAACAAAAGAAATTTTGGCAGTACAAAATAAAATATCAGAATATGTAAACGCTTCTCATTCTGTAAAAATTGAAGAAATGAGTATTGATGAAGCAAAAAATTCTGGAGCGGTAGCATTATTTTCTGAAAAATATGGAAATGTTGTAAGAACTGTAAAAATGGGAGATGTAAGTTTTGAATTGTGTGGAGGAACTCATGTTCAAAACACTTCAGAAATTGGAGCTGTGCAAATTATCTCAGAAACTTCATCTGCATCTGGTATTCGAAGAATTGAAATGGTTGTTGGGCAAACAGCACAAGAATTATTGGACAAAACATATTTGCATCAAGAAAAAATTGCAGAAAAATTAAAATGTTCATCTGTTCAAATTATTGAAAGAATTGAAAAATTAGTATCAGAAAAAAAATTGTTACAAGATGAAGTTGAGGCATTGAATAAAAAACTGCTTGCGTTTGAAGCAGAAGAATTTTACAGCAGAAAAATAGAGGTAAAAGGGTGTGATGAAAAAATAAAAATTATTATTTGTGAGCCTCTCCCAACTCATGATTTAAAATATGTTGCAGGAATTGCTAGAGCATTGTCTGATAAAAAAGTGGATAGTGTTGTATTGTTTACAGAAGACGGTGGAATTGTGATTGCAACCCAAAAAGGTGGCGTGAATGCACGAGAAATATTTGAAAAAATAAAAAAATTGGCAGGTGGAAATGGAGGAGGAAGTCCATTTTTTCTGCAAGGAAAAGGTGTAAATTTAGAGAGATTTCCAGAAATTCGAGAAATTGTTGAAAATAGTTAAAAATTCTAATCAATAAAAACAAGGAGATTTGTAGACCACAAAAATGATGTAGCTTTTAAAAAAGTATTTGCAGATAAAAATCATAAACATATTTTGATACATTAAAAAAATGAATAAAATTAAAAAATTGATTATAAAAATCATATCAGAAATATGTAAATTTTATTTCACATATAGATACTTTGGAAAAATACAGTTTGGAAAAAATATTCAAATGAATTGGAGATTTTCTTTTTCTGGAAATGGAAAGTTAAAAATTTCTGATGGTGTAAGCTTGTGGGCACATGAAGAATATAATAGATTTCAAACATATTCAAAAAATGCTGTTATAAATATTGGAAAAAATTCTAAGATAAATGGTGCGTTATTTCAGGCAAAAAAATCTATAATTGTTTCAGAAAATTGTATGATTGGAAGTGCTATTATTCTTGATAATGATTTTCATAATATTGAAAAAGAAAAAAGATTTTTAGAATATGAAGAAAATGGAAAAAGTATTTTTATAGGAAAAAATGTGTGGATTGCAGGGCAAACAGTTATTTTAAAAGGGGTACAAATTGGAGAAAATTCTGTGGTGGCGATTCGTGCAGTTGTGAGTAAAAATGTAGAAAAAAATGTAGTAGTCGCAGGAAATCCTGCGAAGATGGTAAAAACACTATAATTATATTGTTTTTAAAATTGTTTTAATTTTTATCAAGTTATATTTTCCAAAAACTCTTACTTCACTCTTTTCACATATATTTTTTTGATATAGTATATACAGAATATTATTTTATATTATAAAAAATTATGTTTCGAACAAACACATGTGGAGAATTAAGAATTGAAGATGCTGGAAAAGAAGTAACACTTTCTGGGTGGACTTTTCATAGACGAGATCACGGAGGGATTGTTTTTATTGATTTACGAGATAGATATGGAATTACACAAGTTGTGTTTGATCCAGAAGATTCTGCGGAGGCGCATGCTGCAGCAGATAAAATTCGAAGTGAATGGGTTTTGCAGGTAACTGGAACAGTTCGACCTCGAGGAGAAGGCTTAACAAATCCAAATCTTGAAACAGGAGAAGTAGAGCTTTTGGTTACAAAATTGGAGGTATTAAATAAATCAAAAACACCTCCTTTTGAGATTTCTACCGAAAAAGATGTGAGAGAGGATTTACGACTTGAATATAGATATTTAGATTTGCGTCGTGTAAAAATGCAAAAAAATATGAAATTGCGAAATGATATGACTCATGTTATTCGGAATTATTTTCATGATCAAGATTTTCTAGATGTAGAAACTCCAATTATGGTGAAGGGAACTCCAGAAGGGTCTCGAGAATATCTTGTTCCGTCTCGGTTGCATGCAGGAGATTTTTATGTGTTGCCACAGTCTCCGCAACAGTTAAAACAAATGTGTATGGTGGGTGGAATTGATAAATATTATCAAATTGCTCGATGTTTTAGAGATGAAGATTTAAGAGGGGATAGACAGCCAGAATTTACACAATTAGACTTAGAGATGAGTTTTGTTGAGCAAGAAGATGTAATTCAAGTTGTAGAAGGTATGTTACATAAGCTTACAGAGAAATGTGCTCCTCAAAAAGAATATAAAAAATATTTGGTAGATGGAAAATTTAGAAGAATGACATGGCAAGAAGCCATGGAAAATTATGGAAGTGATAAACCCGATTTACGATTTGGAATGGAATTTGTAAATGTTTCTGAAGAAGCAAAAACTTCAGGATTTGGGATTTTTGAAAAATCTGAATGTTTATTCGCATTAAAAGCAGAAAAATCAAATGGAGAGCTTTCTCGAAAGGATATTGATAATTTAACAAAATTGGCTCAACAACATGGAGCTGGAGGGCTTGCATGGCTTAGAGTTGGTGAAGAAAGTGGTCCTGTTGCAAAAAACTCAAATTCTGAATTTATAGATGTGGTTGTTTCAAAAACAAAAGCACAGGCAGGGGATGTAGTATTTTTTGGTGCTGGAGAATTTGTTGCATCTACAGAGCCTTTGGGTGCGGTTAGGTCTGAATTGGGAAATATGTTTAATTTAAAAAATTCAAATGAATTTGCATTTGCTTGGATTTTAGATTTTCCAATGTTTGAGAAAAAAGATGATGGTTCAATTCAATCTGCTCATCATCCATTTACTCAGCCTCAATCTCAAGATTTAGAACGGTTGGAATCTGATCCTATGTCTGTAAAATCATATGCTTATGATGTAATTATGAATGGTGTAGAGTTGGGAGGTGGATCTGTTAGAATTCATGATCCAGAAATGCAAGCTCGAATGTTTGCAGCTCTTGGTCTTTCTAAAGAGGAAACAGAAATGAAATTTGGTCATATTATTAAAGCATTTGAATATGGATGTCCTCCACATGCTGGTTGTGCTTTAGGGTTAGATAGGCTTGTAATGCTTTGGGCAGATGAAGCAACTATTCGTGAAGTTATTGCATTTCCAAAAGATCAAAATGCAAGAGATTTAATGTTGAGAGCTCCTGCTCCAATGCCAGAAAAAGAATTGGCAGAGCAAAATATTCAAGTATTGTCAGAAGATTTAAGCTAGGGGGTAAAAATTTTAATATTTATATGAATAAAAAAATTTGGATCACTGCTTATGATGTGCCATCTGCAACAGCTTCTCTTGAGGCTGGTGTAGATGGTATTTTAATTGGTGATTCTTTAGGAATGACCGTGTATGGTTTTGATTCTACAAAAGAAGTAACTGTTGAGATAATGGCTCGTCATTTTGAAGCGGTGTATAAAACAGTAAATAAAAAAATAAAGTTAATTTTAGATTTTCCATTTGGAACAACTGAAAATATTTTGATAGCTGTGGAAACGGCAGAAAAATTTAAAAACATTGGTGCAAATTGTTTTAAGTTGGAGGGTGGAAAAAAAATAATTCCTATTGTTTTAGAATTGATTTCGCGAGGTTTTGAGGTTGTTGGACATTTAGGGTTAACTCCACAAACTTCAGAATTGAAGGTACAGGCAAAAACACAAGATGAACAAAATGAATTGTTGGAAACTATTAAAATTTTTGATGATATTGGGATTAAAAATATTGTTTTGGAATGTGTTCCAGCAGATTTTGCAAAAAAAGCACAAGAAATATTTTCTGGAGATATTATTGGAATTGGTGCAGGGAAAGATGTAAATATTCAAATTTTAGTTTTTGATGATGTGGTTGGAAGAACAAATTCAAATTTTCAGCCAAAATTTTTACGACGATTTGGAAAAACTTTTTTAAATAATGTTGAATCTGTAAAAAATTATATTTCAGCAGTAAAAAGTGATGATAAAAATATTGTGTTTCCAAATAAAAAAGAGAGTTATTAGTATATTATAGATTAATTCCAAATTTTTTATTTACAGCTAGTCCTGTTTGAGTTGTTGCAAGGCCTAGTAAATTTTTTTTAGTCCAAGAGATGCAGCATTAAAGCATTCTTCTATATTTCTACCTCTCATATATGTAAGCCCTACTGTATGACTACTAGATGCTCTAACTATAATGGGGCCAGAAACTGCAAGTAATGAAAAGATTTACAATAATATTATGCAGTATATAGGGATATATAGTCTTGTTGGTGGATAGAATTTTTTGTATACTCTTTATACAAAATGGATAATTTTAAATTTGAAATTAATATTTTATACTAAAAAATGGGAGATAGTGCATTTACAATACAAACAATTTTTGATCCAATTTTTCTTTTAAATTTGGGAATTGGGTTGTTTTTATCTTTTGCGGCAGCATTATGTATATATTATATGTTTTACGGAGGGCTTGCACTTATTTTTTCTTCAGGAGATGATGAAAAAATAAAAAGTGCAATGGGAACAATTCGGTATGCAGTAATTGGTTTAGTTGTTGCATTTTTAGCCTTAGGTTTTATTTTTTTACTAGGGAATGTAGCAAATTTTGCAGTTGGAGAATATATTAGTTTTGAGAGAATTAGAGATGCATTAACACTTGTATTTGAACGACTTTTTAATGGTCCAAATAGTGCAGCATCAATGGTTGGAGATTATTATTAATGTAATATATTTAAATGAATAGATTTTTACAATATAAAACTGATGAATTTGAGTATTCGCAAAATGAAAAATTACACTTTGTAATACGAAGGCATTGGATTATAGATTTATTAGTATTTTTTAGGTGGATATTTTCTTCTCTTGGAATTGTAGGAATTATATTTTTTGCTTTTGATTATTTTGGAGGTGAATATATGAGTCAAAATTTTATATTGTTGTCTTTTTTATCGGCAATATATATTTCGATTGTTACATTTTTCTATGTTGTTACATGGTTAAATCATGCGTTTGATGTAATATTTGTAACAAATGATAGGGTTATAGATATTTCTCAAATTGATTTTTTTCATAAGAATATTATAGAAACTCGGCTTTCAAATATTCAAGATGTAACAGGTGATATAAAGGGGTTTTTTAATACAGTTTTTTCTATTGGAACTATTCATATTAGAACATCAAATCATTTAGCAGATTTTTCTATAACTTTAGTGAAAGAGCCTCAAAAATCATCTCGTCAGATTTTTGATTTAGTGCGCTCTGCTGTAAAATTGGAAAATACCGATGAAAAAAAAGTGTGTAACATTACTCAATAAATCTATTTCAATAAAAAATATTGTTTTGTTGGCTATGAAGTTTTTATTGTCACGTAAATGGCAATATTTTTTAGTATTTTTTGGAGTTTTTATTGGAACTGCTTTGTTTTATATGTTTTTATCTGTTCAGTTTGGATTAGAGAAATCATTAAAAAAAACATTTTCAACGCAGGATAATATTGTTTCTGTTGAAAAAAATCCACAAAATAATATTTTAATAGATGATGAATTAAAAATTAAATTGGAAAAATTATCAGAAGTGGAAAAAGTCTATAGAGAAACAGCTCTTATTTTGCCATTTGCATTTGATATAGATTTACCATTTTCAAAAAAATTTTCTTTGGATTTATATTTTTTATATGGAATAGAAGATGATTTATTTAAAAATATTCAAGAGTTTAAATCTAGAGAGTTTGAAAACTCTAAAAATCCAAAAAAAAATATAATTCCAGTTCTTATAAATCCATTGTCTGTAGATATAATAAATTCTTTTGTGCAAAGCATAATGAATGGATTTTCTATTTCAAATAATTTTTTTACACAAAAATATATAACAGCAGAATTTGGTAAATCTACATTTTTACCATCAATGAGTCGTAAAAAAAGAAAGCAAGAAAAGTTATTTGTTTCTGGATTTTCTTCATTTGCACCAATGGTTGGGGTTGCGATACCTCTTTCTAAGGCAAGAGATTTGCAAAATTTTTTTGGAAACGAAACCACACGATATTCAAAGTTTCATATATTAGCAAAAAATGGAATTTCTCAAGATCAATTACAAAAAGTTTTGGAAAATATAGGGTTAAAAATAAAACCACATAATGTTATTGCAAATAAAATTACAGAGGTAACAAATATCTTAGAAATTGTTTTAATTTCTTCTTCTTCTATTACCTTATTGTTATCATTTTTGTTTTTATTTTCTGTTCTTCAGGTTGTTTTGATAGAGCAAAAAAAAACGATTGGAATTTTGCAGGCTATGGGAATGTCTAAAAAAAATGTATCATTTATTTTTGTATTACAATCTGGAGGAGTTGCAATTTTAGGGATTTTTTCTGGGTTGTGTTTTGGTACTCTTGGGTTATATGGATTATCTATTTTTTGGGAAAAGTATATAAATTTATTTTTGTTTCCATCTGAAATATTTAATTTTAATATATCTATATTTATTGCAGTATTTATTATTTTAGCTTTAATATTATTATTAGTTTTATATTTTATTATACAAAAGCAAATGAAAACAACTATTTTAGAAAATATTTTAGAGTAAAAATATCTATTTTTTGTTATACTATTTTTACTAAAATTTTATTTATCTCTTTCTTTTTTTGCATGTTAAAAAAAATTAAATCTCTTATAAAAAATATAATTTCAGAAGAAATACTTTTGAATTATCATGCAGTTAAAAGTAATTTTGCTTCTGTTTTGTATGGAAATCCATCTAAAAAAATGAAAGTAATTGGTATTACTGGTACAAAAGGAAAAAGTACAGCTGCAAATTTTGTGTGGTCAGTATTACAACAAAATGGAATTAAAACAGGACTTATAGGAACTGCCAATATTAGAATTGGAAATAAAGAATTGCCAAATACTTCTCATATGACAATGCCTGGAAGCATGGAAATGCAAAGTTTACTTGCAAAAATGCAAAAAGCAAAATGTGAAGTTGTAGTTATGGAAGTTACAAGTGAGGGGATTAAACAGCATAGAAATGAAAATATTCAATATTCAATTGGAATGTTTACAAATCTTTCACCGGAGCATTTACCCGCACATAATAATAGTTTTGAAGAGTATAAAAATACAAAGAAAAAGTTTTTTACACAATTAAAAAATCAAAATTCGGAGCTTATTGTTGTGAATAATGATAATGAATTTTCACATGAATTTTTAGAAGAAAATATTCAAAAAAAAGTTACAGTTAGCATGAAAGCTAAAGAAAAATTAAAAAATGTGAATGAAAATATTTTTGCTGAAATAACAAACATAACTCCTGATAAAACTTTTTTTTCTGTGAATAATTCAGAAAAATATGCACTAAAAATTGGAGGAGATAAAAATGTAGAAAATGCGTTATTGGCTGTGGCAGTAGGAAAACATTTTGGTTTGTCTGCACAACAAATTCAAGTGGGGTTTGATAGTTTATCTGTTATTCCGGGGAGAATGGAAAGAATAAATGAGGGACAGGATTTTTCAGTTTTTGTAGATTATGCACATGAAAAATTAAGCATGAATTTTATTCTTACAACAGCACGAGCATGTGTAAAAGAAAATAATGGAAAAGTAATTGTGTTGTTGGGTGCAGAAGGTGGAGGAAGAGACAGAGCAAAAAGAGAAATTATGGGGAGACAAGTTGGAAAAAATCCAAAAGAAAATGGTGCAGATTTCGTAATAGTTTCAAATGTAGACCCATATGAAGATGATCCAACTGAAATCGCAGAAGGAATTGCAATTTTTGCAGAAGAAGAAGGGAAAATAAGAAATGAAAATTTATTTGTAATTGAGGATAGAAGATCTGGAATTAAAAAAGCTTTAGAATTAGGAAAAGAAAATAAAAATAATATAGTTTTTATTACAGGAAAAGGATCTGAACAATCTATAGTGATTGGAGGAGTTTCATCTTTTTGGGATGATAGAATAGTCGTGAGAGAAGAAATTAAAAAAATATTAAAAAAATATTAAAAAAAATTAAATATATGTTTCCTGATTTTATAAAAAAAAACATGCTAAAAATAGGGATAATCTTATCTCTTGTTTTGGGTGTGGTTTTTGGTTGGGGATATTTTACATTTCAAGTGAAAGAAGTCTCTATAAAACGAACACAAGATACTATTAATGTGAGATCTGGTGCTTTGTTGCAAATTATGGAATATGTAAAAGGTGCAAATATTTTATTATTAAAAACAGATTCTTTAGAAAATCATTTTTTAAAAACATTTAAAGAATTGAAATCAGTATCAATTCAAAAAAAATATCCAAAAACATTAAATATTGTAGTTACTCCATTAGAAATAATTGCTAAATGGGAATATTTTTATGAGAGTGAAGAAAATAAAGAAAATAATAGTGAAAAAAAAATAATAAAAAAATTTGGATATTTAAATAAAAATAATATGTTTTTAGAACATAATATTGTAAATAAAAAAATAAAAAAACTAGATGATAAAAAAGAGAAAACAGAAGAAGATAAAGTTGATAACAATTTATTAACAATTATAGACAAACAACCAAGACAAAAAGAAATTTCTTTTTATGATATTGTAAAAGATGGACATTATATTTCAGATATTGCTTCGGCAAAAAAAAAATTAGAAAAAATAATTTCTCGAAAAATAGTAGAAATAAATTATTATAGAGATGCACAAGAAATATATTTTATCGATGATAAATCAGTTGCATATTGGTTGTATTTAGAAGAAGATTTGTCTGATCAGATTGATAAATTGGAATATATGTTGGCAGAAAAAAATATTTTAAAATGGAGATTGGCTTATATAGATTTAAGAATAAATGGAAAAGTAATTTATAAATTTGATGAATAAAATACTAAAATTATGATGGTATCAACCTTGTTATTATTATTTGGAACTGGAATGTGGGCTCCTGGGTTGGAGGCTGTGAATGTTGATGTATTTCCTGAATATACAATATCTCCTATAGAAAAATCATGGGAAATTCAAGAAAAAAATCCGTATTTTACTGCGCGCTCTGTGTTGTTAATAGAAGCTGATTCTATGAATCGTTTATATAGCTATAATGCAAATTTAAAATTGCCAATGGCCAGTTTAACAAAATTGATGACAGCTTTAATTATAATAGAAAATCATAATTTAGATGATGTTGTAACAATTTCTAAAATTTCTAGTATTACTGAGGGATCAACAATGCATTTACAGTATGATGAAGAGGTTACGGTTCAGCAATTATTGAAAGGATTGCTTATGAATTCTGGAAATGATGCTGCAGTAGCATTGGCAGAATATCATTCAGGAACGGTGTATAAATTTGTAAATGAAATGAATATTCGTGCAAAAGAATTATTTATGACGCAAACGCATTTTGTAAATCCGCATGGGTTAGATAGTTCGGTTCATTATGCTTCGGCGTCGGATTTAATAATATTAGCAAAAAAATTGTGGAAATATGATGAAATAAAAAAAATTGTAGATACAAAATTTGATACAGTGTTTGCATATAAAAAAAATGAGTTACAATATGAAAATGATATACAAATTGAGCATCAGTTAAAAAATACAAATAAATTGTTGGGAACAATTTTTCAGGTTCATGGAATGAAAACAGGGACAACTCCAAATGCTGGTCAGTGTTTAATGTTAGTGGTAGAGCGTAGAAATAAGTTTTATTTTTTGGTTTTGCTGGGGTCTGCAGATAGGTATCAGGATGCAAGAAATATTTTGTATGAATTGTTGGGCGATGAAATTTTACAAAATTAGTTTAAATATTTAAATAAAATACTTGCGGTATTGTTATGATGTTTCCAAAATTTTTGAAATTTAAATTCGTTATTATTTTTTGAATTAAAATAATAATTTGGAATAAGGTTTCGTGCAATATTTTGCATTTCTAAGATGTATTCGTCTTTTGAAATGAGTTTATAAGTATTGGCAATATATGCTGTTTGTATTCGTTTTGTGAATAAATTTCCGGCATTTTCTTTTATTTTTTGTAAATAAATTTTTGCATTTTTTTTATTATTTTTAGCAAGAGAAGAGTGTATTTTTACTTGATAATATGAGTTATTTTGAAAGTTATATTTATCTCCAATTTTTTCTGCTTTAAGTTTTTGTGCAGGTGTAAGATAATCATATACACTAAATAAATTTTGAGAAAAATATGGAGTATTTAATATTTTTTCAGATGCATTATATTTTTCTTTAGCTGTTAATGTGTGTATATTTTTTAATGTAAATAGTGCTTTTTCAGATATATCAATCGAATATGCTGTGTGTAGTAAAAAAAGAGAAAATATAAAAAGTGTTAATTTTATAATTTTTGTATGAAGTTTCGAAAAAGTATAATTATTTGGAATATTGTTATTTTTATAATTTTTGTTGTTTTGAAAAATTAGGCTTATAAATATTATTGCAATAAAACTATCGGTCAGAACTGCAAATCCAAATATCCAAGCTGTTGAAATACTAATAAATGCAGAAAGTGAAATAATAGATATTGTATCATTAAAATTTTTATTTATATTTAGGATTGCAGTTTTAACAATTTTCCAAATTCCAAAAATAAAAAGTAAAAATCCAAAAACTCCATATTGTAAAAATATATCAAAAAGAATGCTATGAATTCTGTCTGGAGTGGCTGAAAAATTTTCTGGTTCTAACGCTTGCACAGATAAACTTTGTGCCAATGGTGTTGCCATCATATCGGCACCTGTTCCTGTCCAAAAATGAGATTTTATTAATTCTACTGCATCGTTCCAAAAATAAAATCGTGCTGCTATTGAATCTCCTCGGTCTCCTAAATATAAAGAAATAGAGTCTCCAAATATAAAAATTAATGCAATTAAGCTTAATATTCCAGCAATTATGATACTTACTCCTATTTGTAATAAATATGGGTATTTATTTTTGAGTTTGTGTGAAAAATAAATAATTATTAAAGTAGCCATTCCAGATAAAATCCCTAGCATTCCGGCTCTAGATCCAGTTGTGTATATGGAAACTATATATAGAAATAAAATATTTATATGCAATATTACATTAAATTTATTTTTTTTAAGATAATTTTGTATTGCAAAATAACATGATATAAAAAATGGGAAAATTAAAAACTGAGCGAGAAAATTGGGTTGTCCCATTCCCGCAAAACTTCGCAAGCTTAAGCTGTCAAAATTTAAAACACCTCCAAATATAGGCTTAAACCCAATATATTGTGATATAGCCCATATAGCAGATATAATTCCAGAAATAGCAATAGATGTAAAAATAAAATTTATGCTTTTATATAATGTTTTTTGTTTTGACTCTAAAAAATATTGATATAAAAAAATAAATGATAAAAAAAGAGAAATTAAAAATAATGCTCCAAAATGACGAGAATCACTTCCAAAAAATGAAATAATTGGAGTTTCAGAAAAATATGTAGAAAATGCTATTGTTGCAAAAAAAGAAATACTAAAAAAAAGTGTATCTTTAGATATTTTAATTTTTTTAGAAAAAAAAGAAAAAATTATTCCAGAAATTCCAACAAAAAATAAAATAAATGTAAATTTATTTACAGAAAAAATTTGCTGTGTGTCTAAAGAATAAATGAGTGGTAATACACACAAAATTCCTGATAAAAAATATAGAAAAAAAGTATTTATATATTTTTTTGTAATATTATTCATAATAAATATATAAAGAATTTATAAATAGTCATATACGACTTCTCCTATGTTATTAATAAGAATCAACTGAATTTTTCCATCTTTCTTTTTTTTGTCATGTTTCATTGCTGTATGAATTTCGTTGTCTGAAAAGCTATGAGATGTATTTATATTTGCATATTTAAATATATCTTGAATCTTTAGTATATCAGTTTTTTTTGATATAATATTTCTTTTTTTAGATGTTTCAAGAGAACAAATTATTCCTTTTGCTACACCTATTCCATGGGGAACTTCAAAATTTGAAAGAAGTTCTATTGCATGTCCATATGTATGTCCTAAATTTAAAAATCCACGAACTCCTCCGAATTGTTCGGTTTCGTCTTGTTGGATAATATTTTTTTTGACAGAAATTGATTCTGGTACCAGTTTGAAAATTTCATGTAATAATTTTTTATTTCCAGTGTCAAAGGTGTTTGTATTTTTAAATATATCAGAATTATCTTTTAATAAAATTTCAAGATTATTAAAATGATTTTTGTTTCCTAAAATTCCATGTTTTATCATTTCAGATAATCCATTTTGAATTTCTATAAATTGCAATGTTGATAAAAAATGTTCACAGCAAAATACCGCTTCTGGTTGATGAAATGCCCCAATTAAATTTTTTCCATGTGGTGTATCGATTCCTGTCTTTCCACCAACGCTTGAATCTACCATCGAAAGTAAAGTTGTAGGAACTTGAATAAATGGAATTCCACGCATAAAAATACTGGAAGCAAACCCTGTCATATCACCAATAACTCCTCCTCCTACTGCAATAAGAACAGAAGATCTATCTAGGTTATGCGAAAAACATGCATCTAAAATTGTTTCTATACTTTTCCATGTTTTATTTTCTTCACCTGCGGGCAATACAACAATATTATTTTGTGTATTTTTTTTAAAATATTCTGTTGTAAAAAAATCAGTAGTATTAAATATGTTTTCATCTGTTACAAATATGCAATTTCTATTATTTATTTGTGAAAAAATTTTTTGTTGTATATGTTCAAAATTATTTTTTTCAAAAAAATTAATAGTATAATTTTTATTTTTTGATGGTATTGCTATGTCGATATTTTTCATAAAGTTTTTGTTAAAATATTTTCAAGTATTGTAGAAACTTTTAAATAATTTTGATTTCTTTCAAATTTTATATCATTTATAAAAAAAGTAGGAGTTCCGATTACTCCTTTTTTTCTTGCAAGTTTTCTTATTTCTAAAGCTTCTTTTTCTACAATTTTTTTTTCATCTTTTATACATGTAAAAAAATCAGAATTTTCTTTTTCTGATAATTCTAATTTTTTTATTTTTTCTGAAAATAATTTATTATCTTTTATATTGTCTGTAATTTTTATATTTTGAATAAAATTGTTTGTTTTTGATTTATTAGTTTTTTGCATGCAAGTTAAATATTTTGCAAGTGTAAAACTTTTTCCTACAGTTTTTTGGCTATATGGTAAAACTGAAAAATTTATATTTTTGCTTTTATATTCAGATTCAAGAGGTAAATATGTATTTGTAAAAAAATCTTGACAAGAAGGGCATCCAAAATCGAAATATAGTGTGAAATTTATATTTTGGGTTTTTTCAGGTGTAATTTTTTTGTCTATGGTATAGAGAGAATTTATTTGTGTTGTATTTTGAATATCAAAAATATTTGTAAAATATGCCGAAATTGCACCAATTGTTAAAAGTCCAAATCCTATAAATAGAATTATGTAATTTTTCATAAAAATCTGTAAAATTTTTTATATCTATATATTATCATAATATTATCATATTTTTTTATTTAAAAAAATTTAAGAATTTTTTAGTAATTTTATTTTCTTTTTTTAGTCCTCTTTCTTGTTCTCTTTCTTTTTTTATAATATCTCGTAATGTTTTCATTTCTCTTTGTGAGTTATGTATTAAATATTGTAAATGTTTATTTTCTTTTTTAAGAGAATCTATTAAGTATGATTCTTTAGACATAAGTTCTGCATAAAAAGCAGCACCTAATATTGATGTTGGCAGTGCATAAATAGCAACTCCAAAAATAGTGGTGCAAACTGCAACTAATTTTCCAAGGTCTGTAATGGGTGCAAAATCTCCATATCCCACGGTAGAAATAGTAATAACAGCCCAATAAATTGCTTGAGGAATGCTAGAAAAAATTTCAGGTTGTGCATCTTTTTCTGCAAAATACATGAGTGTTGCAGATGTTACAACTCCCATCATAATAAATGAAAAAGCACTTAAAAGTACTTGTTTGTGGCGAAGTGTAATATCTAAAATTTTATCTATTGTATTTGAATATTTATAAAGCCGAAAAATTCTAAAAACTCGTATAATTCTTAAAATTCTTAAATCTAAGATATTTGGGAAAAAAATATTTGCGATATGTGGAAGAATAACAAGTGCATCAAAAATCATCATGGGTGAAAAAACAAATGATGAAAAATTTAAGTATTTTTTGTGTAATTTATATGTCCAAATTCGTGAGAGATATTCTAATGTAAAAATTATTAGAGAAATATTTTCAAACAAAGAAAAATATGATGAATATTGTTCAAAATAATTTACTGTTTGTAGTATCATAGATAAAACATTTGCAAGAATTAATGTGTATAAAAATCGGTTAATAATATTTTTTATTTTCGATTTTTTATCATTAGTATTTTTACTGTTTTCTAGTGTTGTAAATATATATTCTTTTATATTTAATGTGTTGTTTGTTTGTGTTGTCATAACAAATTTATAATATTTATATAACAATTATATCATAAATTTGTTATAGTTTAAATATAAATATTTAAGATTAAAGTTAATAGTTTTATGTGGTAACTATTAAAAACTTATTTTTTATTAATTTCCTCAAAGCTTTTTTTTATTTATGTGTTATTCTTTTTATACCACTTTTATCAAAGTGGTTAAATTAATATGAGAACTTTCAGAAAAAAATTATGTCAGAATATAAAACAGCCTTAAAAAAAATTGTTCCAAATCTTACAGATGAACAATTTGAAAAATTGCAAAAATTTGTAGAAATTTTTAAAGAAAAAAATTCTAAAATAAATTTATCTGCTATTCGTGAAATAGATCTTATTTGGAGTAAGCATATTTATGATTCGCTTTCAAGCGTTGATTTTATATCAAAAAATAATCCAAAAACTATTTTAGATATGGGGACTGGTGGGGGATTCCCAACTATTCCTTTGGCTATTATATTTCCAGAAATTCATTTTTATCCTCTGGATAGTGTTGCCAAAAAATTGAAATGTGTAGATGAATTTGCAGAACAATTAAATTTGAAAAATATTCATATTTTAAATGGACGAGCCGAAGCATTAGCCCATGAAAAACAACATCGAGAAAAATATGAAATGATTGTAACGCGTGCATTTGCAAACTTTTCACCTATGCTAGAAATGACAATGGGTTTTTTAAAAGAAAAACATTATTTATTGGCATATAGAGGTCCAGAACATAATTTAGATAACGATGATTTGGTCTTAGATTATTTTGGAGGATTTGCAGAAAATGTATTTTATTATAATTTGCCAACAAAAGAAACACGAGAATTATGGCAAATAAAAAAAGTAGAACCCATGATGCCACAGTTTCCAAGGCATATTGGAACCCCTAAAAAAGAACCTATTTCTGGAGATGATTTGTAAAAAATAAATTTAGTCGAGAGGGTCTATTTTCATTTTTTCATCTTCTAATTCCTGTGCTTTTAAAATGGCTTCTGGGTCGGTTGTAATAATTTTTTCTTCACTATATGATGCAATAATTTGCACAGCTGCATGTTCCATTCCTGCAAATAAAATACCTTGCCCTACTTTTGAATTCATCAATAGATATTTTTCACCTTTGCTTAAATGAAAAACTTTTTCTAAAATATCCGCAGCAGAAGGTGCTTGTTTTAATAACAACTGCATTGAAGAGTTTGTAATAATTGCTTTTCCATAATCAGAGTGTAAAAAATCTTCTACATCTTGTGTGATAGTAGTAACTCCGAGATAATATTTTCTAGCTCTTTTTACTAAGCCGTGTAGAAATTTGGCACTATCTTCATGTTTCATCATTGTCCAAGCTTCATCAATAACTAAAATTCGTTTTTTAAGTTTTGATCGAATTCTATTCCAGATAAAATCAAGAATTGTATACATCGCAATAGGGCGAAGCTCTTCTTCTAAATCTCGAATTTGAAATACAAGAAAATTTACATCAAAATGAATATTGGTTTGATTATTAAATATTCCAGAATAACTCCCCGTTGTAAATTTTGAAAGCCGATCTGAAAGTTCTTCTCCTCCACGCATCCGTTTTAAAACATTTTCTAGGTCAGACATTATTGGAGGTTCCATTTCTGATGGATTTTCTATATCCATTGTAATTCCTTTTAATGCATATGTATCTATTAATGCTTTATCTAAAATTCCTTCTTCTGTAGGAGAAATTCCCTTTAACATTAGTTTTAAAAGTCCAAGCATAGAAATAATTGCAGACCTCAAAAGATCACCGGGACGAAGAATCTCGTTTCGCATGGGATGTGGAATATCGAACGGATTAATTCGTTGAGTAGAATTCAAAGACATTTTAATTGTCGTTCCTCCTACTACTTCTGAAAGTTTTTGATATTCATCTTCTGGGTCAATTACAATAGCATCACTTCCCATCATTAATGATCGTAAAAGCTCTAATTTTACTGCGAATGATTTTCCTGAACCAGATTTTGCAAAAATTACAGAATTTGCATTTTCTAATGAAAATCTGTCAAAAATAATAAGAGAATTATTGTGTCTATTGATTCCATATAAAATTCCTTCTCCG
Organism: uncultured Candidatus Peribacteria bacterium; assembly: GCA_964509985.1. Lineage (GTDB taxonomy): Bacteria > Patescibacteriota > Gracilibacteria > CAIRYL01 > CAIRYL01 > SZUA-1403. The sequence continues at coordinate 24,267 of CAZDZQ010000007.1, read as the reverse complement.
GTACTCATATCAGAACTGGTAAATGGAAAGCTTGAAGAAAGAGGTTCTGTGTTAATACTTCTGTAAATTTCTAAATTATCTATTCCTAGTGGAAGAGTGCTTTCAAATCCGTGTTGGTGTTGAAAATCAGCAGGTTTAGAAAGTACTAATTTTCCTCCCAACATGGATTGAATAGTTGTTTGTGTTTTTTTTATATCCTCTTCATTGTTTGCATATATTGTAAAATATAGTCCAAATTGAAAAAATTTTTCTTGACCACGGGCAAGTTGATCTCTTAATCTTTCTGCATCTTCAAGTGCAGCTTCAAGACTTGGGTCTCTTGCAAGTCCTCGCTCTCGTTCCATATTTATAGTAGAGTGCATTTCTGTAACTCGTTTTCGTAATTGTTTCATTATATCTCCACTTTCATATGGATATACAAAAAGGGATACATCAATTTGTGCATCTAAATCTATAACAGGAGAAAGCCAGTTTGCAGAAATATATTGAGGGTAAGCATATATAAAAAAAGTTTTTGCATATGTTTCTCCTATTTGAATATTTCTAAAATTTACTTTAAACGAAGAAGGAGAGATTAAGTCTTTAACACTTGTCATTCCTTCTTTTAATATTTTTTCCGCAGTTCTAATTTTTTTTAATTCTGCATTTGAAAGTTTTTTTATATCTTTTTTTTCCAATGATGAATTTTTTTTTTCAATTTTTTCAGTCATTTTTTGTTTTAGATATTTATTTGTATACAGATATTATGCAGTTTTTCGTGATCGAATTAATAACGCTCCACTTGCAATAAGAAATAATAATCCTAACATCATGTTTATATCAAAACCTGTTTGAATATTTCGAAGTGGTTTAATTGTTGTTTTTGCAGATGTTTGTACTGTTACAGATTGAGATCCATTTGTTGCAGTAATTGTATTTCCTGTGATAGATGCTGATTGATTACCGTTTTGAGCTTTAATATTTCCATTTGAAGTATTGACAAGTGCTGAAGCATTATGAAAATTTTCTCCTGTTTTATCAGTTTTTTTTGTATTTGTATTTGTAACTTTTACTGTTTTGTCTGAAGTAGAAATTTTTGTAGGTTTGACAGTTGCTTTTGGTTTTTTTGTAGGTTTGATAGTTGCTTTAATTTTTGTTGTAGGAGTTGGTTTTACTGTAGTGCTAGGTTTTGTTTCTTTTGCTGTTTCATTTCCACCTGATAATAAGGCAACAAGAGGGTCTACGGCTTCTTGTTGAGTATTTGTAGCATCTCCTGTTAAATTTTCAGAGTTTCCAAAGAGCATAGGTGCTGCACCTGCTGTAACTAGTACTGCCCCTACAATACCCATAACAAGTCCTATTTTTTTAGAATTATTTTTTTCAGGTTGTTGAGAGGTTTTATCTTCAGTTTTTTTTGTAACTGATGCTGTCCATTTATTTTGCATATAAAATTTATGTTAAAGTATGTTGGTATAAAATATTAAAATAACTTTTTTATTTTTTTGTATAAAGCTATCGTATAATTATATCAATATATATTCACTTAATCAAGAGATAAATATTTTTAATATATTGCTTAAATTATATCATAATATAAGAAATACTAAGAATAACTGATGTAGATTTTATTTTATTTTTCTGTAAAGTATATGAGTTTTTTTATATAAACAAAAAAACTCATTACTTATATTATATATGTAATGAGTTTTTTATTTTTCACAAACATTCACTTTTGAAACACATTCTTATTTCATTTGAATAGAAATTTCTACTCCTGATGGCAAATGTAACGATGAAAGAGATTCAATAGTTTTTGGAGTTGCCTCAGACAAATCGATTAATCGTTTATGATTTCTCAATTCAAATTGTTCTCTCGCTGTTTTATTAACGAAAGTAGATTTATTAACAGTAAAACGTTTGATTTTTACTGGAAGAGGAACAGGACCTGCAACTATTGCTCCACCACGTTCTGCAGCTTCAACAATAATCTTGGCAGATTCATCAATTAAAGAGTGATCAAAACTCTTTAAAATAATTCGTACTTTTGGTGCCGCAGCACCTTTATCAGTGGCTTTTGCCATAGGAAATAAGATGTAAAAGATCAGTATATAAAATTTAATTTTACTTAGAGTTTTATTTTAATTTAAAACAAGAAAATTAATAAAGAATTTTTAAATATGATTTTAAATAGTTTTTTAAATTAAAAAATTATTTAAGGATTTTAGTAATAACTCCTGCTCCAACTGTTCGTCCTCCTTCTCGGATTGCAAATTTAGTTTGGTCTTGTAGTGCAATAGCATCTCCAAGTTTAACAGTCATTTTAACATTATCTCCAGGCATAACCATTTCTACTCCTTCTGGAAGAGTTATATCTCCTGTAACATCAGTTGTTCGGATATAAAATTGAGGTTTGTATCCAGAGAAAAATGGAGTATGTCGCCCACCTTCGTCTTTAGAAAGTACGTATACCTCAGCTTCAAATTCTGTATGAGGAGTAATTGTTCCTGGTTTAGCAAGAACTTGTCCTCGTTCAACATCATCTCGTTCAATACCTCGAAGTAGAATACCAGCATTATCACCAGCTAATCCTTCTTGAAGTGATTTATTAAACATTTCAACTCCTGTAACTGTAGCTTTTCGAGTTTCTCGAATACCAACAATTTCAATTTCGTCTCCAACATTTACTTTACCAGTTTCAATTCGTCCTGTAACTACAGTTCCTCGTCCTTTGATAGAAAATACATCTTCAATAGGAGCTAAGAAATCTTGATCAATAAGTCGTTCTGGAAGAGGAATATATGAATCAAGAGCTGCAAGTAGTTCAACGATACATTTAGCATCTCCTTCAGCATCAGAAGGATTTTCAAGAGCTTTAAGAGCTGATCCTTGAATAAAAGGGATATCATCTCCTGGAAAGTTATACATTGAAAGTAATTCTCGTAATTCCATTTCGATAAGCTCAAGAAGTTCTTCATCATCTACCATGTCACATTTATTCATGAAAACAACGATAGCTGGAACATTTACTTGTCCTGCAAGAAGAATATGTTCTCGAGTTTGTGGCATTGGTCCATCAGACGCAGCACAAACAAGAATCGCACCATCCATTTGAGCAGCACCTGTAATCATGTTTTTAACATAATCAGCATGTCCTGGACAATCTACATGAGCGTAATGTCGAGTAGCTGTTTCGTATTCAACATGTGAAGCAGAAATAGTTATACCTCGTGCTTTTTCTTCTGGAGCATTATCAATTTGGTCAAAAGCTTTTGCTTCTCCTCCCATTAAAACTGATGCAACAGTTGTAATTGCCGCCGTCAGTGTTGTTTTAGCATGATCTACATGACCAATTGTACCAACATTAACGTGGTCTTTATCTCGTACGTAATCTGCCATAAAATAAAAATTAAAATTTAATACGTCGATAAGCATTTTCCCAAAAGTGACAACATCTGTCAAATTGTTTTTTAGGCAATGAATTTCAGTATTATATGTTATTATAAATTTGTAAAAACATATAATAATATATAAATAATATGAAAATTTTAGAAAAAAATATATATCTTGCTGCTGTGTTAATATGCTTCGTTCTGAGTAATATGGGATTTGCACAAATTCTTTCAGGAGATGATAATTCTCGATTTCCATTTTTTTTAGATGTTTCTGTTGATCATAAAGATTTTGATGCAATTACCTATTTGCATTCACAAGGCATGATAAATGGATATTCAGATAATACATTTAACGCAGATAATGCGATATCTAGGGTTGAAAGTGTAAAATTATTGCTAGATGCTTCAAAAAAAACTATTCAAAAAAGTTCAAAAAATACACAAATTTTTTCTGATATTCCTTCTGGAAAATGGTTTAGTAATTATGTCTATACTGCAAAAAAAATTGGAGTAATAAATTTTGATGGTGAGGCTGGAACTGGAAATTTTAATCCAACAAGGACTGTAAATAGGGCAGAAGCTATTAAGATGATTTTAGAAATAAATAATGTAAATGTGCGTTCTGCATATTCAAATGAGCAATGGTTTTATCCATATTTTGAAAAAGCAAATGATTTACATATTTTTAATAAGAAGTATAAAAATGGGGAATTGAATGAATTATATTCATATGCTGGAGATAATTTAACAAGAGGAGAGGTCTCTACATATGTATACAGATATATTGTAAGTAAATCTGGAGATTTAAATGTAGAAAATAGTTCTGATAATACTTTATCAGCTGATTTATTTTCTGAAAATTATCAACATAATCCATTAAGGATAAATGCATTATTTGAAGATGGATTATTGAAATTAAAATGGAATGCAAATTCTTCTGATATTTTTAATGTAAAAGCAATTCAATATAAAAAAAATGGAACTCGTGTTATGAATTCTATACAAGTTGTTGGTGGTGATGTAGAGTTTGATACTGATTTTTTTAAAAAAAATGAAATTGGATTATTGATGTTTGTTATTGAAAAATCAGGAAAAGAAGTGGCGCGTTTTAATCTTCCAGTATACACAAAATTTACACCATATATAAATAATGAGTTTGCAATAAATAAAATATCTACAACATATCAATATGGATTCCCAAATAAAAAAATATCAGCACAAATAGATATAAAGAATTCAGGAAATAGCGTAGATTTTTCAAAATATAAAGCCTATGTATTAAATTCTACAGAAAATTTATATGAAAAATCTGTAACTTCTTATGATGATTCTTCTTTGTATTTTGAATTTATACCTAAAATTAGAGATTTATATATTATAGAAATTGTAGATGAATTTGGATTGGCTAAGGCAGTTATTCCTGTAACTCCGTATGGATTTTTTCCAATATTGCCAAACAATTTAGATATTTTAAATGATATTAATAAAAATAATAATTCTCAGGTTAATTTAAATTCATCTGATATAATAAAAAAAATAAATACATTAAGAAAAAATCACAATATTAATTTTTTGATTGAAAAAGAAGAATTGACTTCTCTTGCTAAGATTAGAGCAAGGGATATGAAAGAGCGAAATTATATAAGTCATTATACGCCTGAAGGCCTAAATGTAAACGATATGAGATCAGATTATTCTTTAACAAGTTCGCTTTCTGAAAATATTGCAACTCACTCTCGTGGTTCTGCATTTGCTACAATTGGCTTGGAATATTCGCCAACTCACAGAAAAACATTGCTAAATCCAAATTTGCAATTTGTTGGTGTTGCTACAGAATTATTGGATTCTGGGGAGGTATTGTTGGTGGAGGTTTTTCAAGATACTGTTTTGGTACAAGCTGATATAGATGATGGGCAAATTTTATTATATGATTATATCTCAAATAAATTTTCAACAAAAAATGCAAATATTACATTACAAAATGCTACGGAAGATTGGTCAAAGATAATGGCAGAAAAAGAGAGTGCTCAAACTGATTTTTCTGATGGTTCAAGTTGGAAAAATATATTGGATGCGTATGATATTACATCAAGCACTGGTATATTTGTATTATCACATCAAAGTCCTGTTAAAATGATAGAATATTTTGAAAAAAATCCACAAATTTTATCAGACTTTTTTCAAAAGAAAATTTCATATGGTTTATCTCTTAAAATGGATAAATTAGGAATTGTGTATTTGACACTTTTGGGGAGTGAATAAAAAATAAATTTTTAATTTTAAAAAATGACAAATATAGTTGATTTTACATCACTTACAAATTTAGACTTAGAATCTCATAATTCACAGGATTATGTGAAAAATTTCGTGAAAGGGTTGGATGAAAAATTAATTCGAAAAATTTCATCTGATAAAAAAGAACCAAAATGGTTGTTAGACCATAGATTAGAGTCTCTAAAAATATTTTTAGAAACTCCAAATCCAAGCTGGGGACCAGATATTTCAAAATTAAATTTAGATGGAATTCGGTATTATGCAACTGCAGATACAAAAAAAAATGCAAAAACTTGGGATGAAGTCGACCCAGAAATTAAATCAACTTTTGAAAAATTAAAAATTCCAGAATCTGAAAGAGCGTTTTTGGCAGGAGTTGGAACACAATATGAAAGCGAAGTGGTATATCATTCTTTAAAAGAAAAATGGCTGAAAAAAGGAATAATTTTTTTAGATTTAGATGTTGCAGTGCAAGAGCATGAAGAATTGGTAAAAAAATATTTTATGAAATGTGTACCAAATACAGATCATAAATATGCTGCACTACACGGAGCTGTTTTTTCTGGAGGAACTTTTTTGTATGTTCCAAAGGGAGTCGTTTTAGATGAACCATTGCAGGCATATTTCAGAATGAATTCTGAAAGTATGGGACAATTTGAACATACTTTAATTGTCTTAGAAGATGATTCTGTTGCAGATTATATTGAGGGATGTAGTGCTCCAAAATATGGAGAAGATTCATTGCATGCAGGATGTGTAGAAATTTATTTAGGGAAAAATACTAATTTTAGATATTCATCGGTAGAAAATTGGTCTACAAATACTTATAATTTAAATACAAAACGAGCAATTGTAGGTGAAAATGCTAAAATGCAATGGGTTGGTGGAAATTTAGGATCAGCTGTTACTATGCTATATCCTGCATCTGTTTTGGTTGGTAAAAATGCACAATCTGATTATTTGGGAATTGCGGTAGCATCAAAAAATCAAAATCAGGATACAGGGGCAAAAGTTACTATTTTGGCAGATAATTGTAGGGCAAATATAATAGCAAAAAGTATATCAAAAGATGATGGAATTTCGACATATCGTGGAATTGTAGATGTGAAAGCAAATGCAAAAAATGCTATTGTGAATGTTGATTGTGATGCCTTGCTTTTTGGAAAAGCTGTAAGTGATACTATTCCAGAAATATCTGTTGGAAATGACAGTGCAAGTGTTACTCATGAAGCAAGTGCTGGAAAAATATCAGAAGAAATTTTATTTTTTTTAGAAACACGAGGGATTTCAGAAGACAAAGCAAAGGGAATGATTGTAAATGGATTTTTAGATGAAGTAGTAAAAACACTTCCTATGGAGTATTCTGTCGAATTAAATCATTTGATAGAATTGGAAATGGAGGGAAGTATTGGGTAAAAAAATAAAAAATAATTATTATAAAAATAAGATATGAAAATAACAGTGCGTGCTTTGCTTTTCAATGAAAAAAATGAGTTGTTGGTTGTTCAGCATCGAAAGAGTAATTTTTGGGCTTTGCCTGGGGGAAAAATTGAAGAAAGTTTAAAAGAGGATTTAAAATCGTGTGTTATTAGAGAAATGTTTGAAGAGCTTGGAATAAAAATAAAAGTTAAAAATTTATTGTTTATTCATGAATTTAAATGGGGAAAAACTAAAAAAGACACAGAAAAAAATGATGTAACTACAGAACTATTTTTTCTGGTAAAAATTTCTGAAAATGATGCAAATACACAAAAAATATCAGAAATGCAATTTTCTGGAGAATTTACAGAAAAAGAACTGAATAAAATTTCTTGGCAAATATTAGATAAAAATCTAAATATTAAGCCTAATTTTTTAAAACAATATAGTTATGAAAAAATTATAGAAATGAATAATAAAAATTCAACTCAGTATTTTAGTTATATATAAAAATAGACTTCTCGGTTCCTGCAATAGAACCGCAAAGTCTGTAAATTTCTGAATGCTATTAGGTCTTACATCGTTCGTATATTGACGCAGAACCCCAAAAGCAAAAAGGAATGTATAAAAACTGTAAAGAAATTTGTATATAATTACAAGTGTAAATATGGAGATAGAATGAAAAAAGCCAAGAAAATATAATTTTCTTGGCTTTTTAAATAATTTCTGAATAAAAATTATTTTGCTTGTTTTACAATTTCTTGCATTAGCATTTCTCTTAATTTTTCTTTTGGAATATCGTTTTCCGCTGCGTATGCATCCACTTTTGCTTTTACAGTTAAAAATTCATTTTTTGCATCTTCGTTATTTGGATCTTCTGAAGTAAGTTCTGCCATTCTTGCTAGGTCCGCTTGAATCTCTGAATAATCGGCTCCTCCTTGAGCATCTGTATCGATAACAGCTTTAACTGCATCTGTTTTTACTTCAATTGCACCATCATCAATTACTACTTCTGCATTTTCTGTATTCACTTCAATATTTTTATTGTTAATAACAACAGAATTTTCTTCTTCTGTTTTTACTTCTACTTCTTTTATTCCATATAATGCATTCATTTCTTTTTCAATATCTGTTGGGATTGTTTCAAAAGGTTTAGTATTTTCTGGAGTATCAAGTTTTACAGTTGTAGGTTTAGATGATTTTATATCAAATGTAACATTTGTAATTGTTTTATCTGAATATATGGCAGAAATTTTTGCATGTGAATTATACATATCTCCTTTTGCATCTGTAATAACAAGTTTTCCATCTTTCAATTCTGGGCTTGTAATTTCTCCTGCCCATATATCTCCAGTTTTTGTAAGATTTACATTTATAATTTCTTTTAGTTTGTCCTCTCCTAATTCATAATCATACATTGATGCAATAATTGAAAATGTATGTTGAGTGTCAGTACATGTTCCAGAAAGTAATTCTGTTCTTTCTCCATTGTACTCAGTTGGAATATCAACAATTAATGAAACTTTTCCTTCTGAAGTTTTTGTAAATACAACCTCTCCAGTATAATCTCCTTCTTTTTTTAAAATAGAAATCATTAACCCTTCTGAAGTATTTTTAGCTACTACTTTTGTTCCATCTTTATCTATAGTTTTTGAAATTTGAAAATATTCTGGATGTTCTGGAGTGTATGCAAGAGTAACAGATTCTGTAGAAATTTTATCTAAAGCTTCTGAAATAGTTTTTTTAGTTTCTTCGTCTGCTTCTGCACCTGCTCCAGAATTGGCAATAAATGTAGTTATGATATTTGCAAATTTTTCATATGTTTCTTTTTTAGGAGTTACTTCAAAAAAGTAATATCCATCTTTTTCTTCAATAAATTTTTCAAAAGTAATATGATTTTGTGGATTATTTCCAATATCTTTAATTAAATCAATAGTATTAGATATTGGTGTAATTCCTCCTGTTAGTATTTTTTGAATATCAAATCCTTTTACTTCAAGATTTTCAGAAACAAGAGTATTAATTTCTTCAAAAGTATTTCCATACCATTGTCCTACAAATTTTTGTATGATTTTTTTATTTTCATCTGTTAATCCTGGGAAGTTAGCATTAAATTGTGAAATATTTGCAAATACAGATTTGTTTACAATTCGAATTTCAGTAGAAGTATCAAGTTTAAAAAGTCCACCAAGTGCATCAATTTTTGTGGAAACAATTTCAGAAAGTAATGGATTTGTTTGATCGCTATAATCTGCCTTTGTATTTATTCCTATTTCAAATGTTCCAGTTCCTCCACCAATTGGAGTTCCTTCCATGTTAAAATCTCCTGTGATATCAATATCAGCTTTTGATTTTGTTAATAATTCTTTGTCAAAATCAGTAAGTCCAATTTTTTCTAATCCAGTTTTTCCACTTGCTTTTGCAAAATCAAAAAATACTTTTTCTGGATTTGTAGAAATTTCTGATTGTGCAGTTTTTGTTGAAACTGCTGGTTCTTCTCCTCCTATAAAAGGAATTGAACATCCTGATAAAATAACAGTTGAAGAAAGTGCACCTATAGCAGCAACTGTTTTAAATGAAGTAATACTCATATATGTATAAAAATAAAATAATAATATGTATTATATTGCATATATACTACTAAATAATTTAGATATATCAAATAAAAAAATATAAGTAATAATATTTATAAAAAAAATATTTATATATTTATATATTTTGTGTAATATTTAACTACATTATATAGTGGTATAGAATTATTTTTTTAGAAAAAACATGGCAAAAGCAAAAAATGTAATAAGTTTCGACAAGGTAGATTTTGAATATAAAGAAAGTGAAAAAATTATTTTAAAAGAAGCATCTTTCGCAATTGCTCAAGGGCAAAAATTTACACTTATGGGGCAAAATGGTGCAGGGAAAAGTACTATTTTTAAGCTTATAACAGGAGAATTAATTCGACAAGATGGAAAGGTAAATATTGATCAAGGGGCAAGTATCGCTATTCAACGGCAAACAATGGATAGTAAATATAATGAAAAAAATGTTCGGGAGTTTTTTGAAGATCAATTTTCTGGAGAAGAAAAAATTTATGATATAGACAGAAGAATTGAAAAAGCATTAGATGCTGTGAATTTTTCAACGCCATTTGAAAAACTCATTAAAGATTTTTCTGGAGGGCAAAAAGCTCGATTACTTTTGGCTTCAGCATTAATTCAAGATCCGGATATTTTGCTTTTAGACGAGCCAACAAATAATTTGGATGCAGAGGGGATTGGGCATTTGATAGGTTTTTTGATGATGTATGAAAAAACAGTTCTTGTTATTTCACATGATGCTGATTTTTTAAATTTATTTACAGATGGAGTTTTATATTTAGATGTTCATTCTAAAACAGTGCAAAAATATATGGGGGATTATTATTCTGTAGTGGATGAAATTGAAGCACAGCGAAAACGAGAAGAAATGAAAAATGCTCGATTATTAAAAGAAATTCAAGCAAAAAAAGAAAAAGCAAATGTTTTTGCTCATAAAGGAGGAAAGCTTCGAGCTGTTGCAAAACGCATGAGAGAAGTAGCGAGTGATGCAGAAGATAATATGGTAGAAGTTAGAAAAGAAGATAAAACAATAAATGATTTTGAAATTCCTTTACAAGAGGGAACTTCTGGATTATTTATGGAAATTACAAAATTACAAATCATGAAAAATCATGAATTGTTTGATAAAGAAGTTGCTGTAGAAATTAGAAAAAATGAACATTTATTGTTATCTGGTCCAAATGGAATTGGAAAAACAACACTTTTAAGAACTCTTTCAAAAGGAACGCAAGATGGAATCTTTTTAAATCCAGATGTAAAAATTGGATATTATACTCAAGATTTTTCAAACTTAGATTTTAATGCAACGGTTAGAGATACATTGATTGATGCAATTGATGAAGCAACATTTGAAGGAAAAAATATTGAAGAATTTATGAGAAAAACAGCATCTGGTTTTTTGATAAATGGAGAAATTATTAATTCTAAGGTAGGTTCACTTTCAGAGGGGCAAAAAGGTCTTGTGGCGTTTTGTAGGTTGGTATTGATGAAACCAGGTCTTTTAATTTTGGATGAGCCAACAAATCATATAAATTTTAGACATATTCCTGTGATTGCAAAAGCGTTAGATTCATTTAAAGGTGCAATGATTTTAATTTCACATGTAGACGATTTTGTAGGTCAAATTAGAATTGACCATTATTTAGATTTAGGGAAATAGATTCCTAACTCTTGATTTATATTGATTCTTATGCTATAATTGCTATATGTATAAATAATACAAACATGAAAAAGATAAACAATAAATAATCGTTTATCTTATGAAGAAATAGAACAAGGGCAAAGTCAGGCGTTTTCTAATATTTAAAGTTGGATAAATTAATCATCAAAATTCTACTATTAAATGGATAAGTATGGGATATTTAGATGCTCCAGATGCAGAATCCTTTAAATCAGGGAGCAAATCATTTGCTCAACTGGAAACTCATACAACTGATAATATTTATATTCTTGTTTATAATGATTGAGTTGATACTGTGAAAAAAATCAATTCTATATCTTGGAATCTTATGCCATCTAAAGGGCATGATTTTACAAAAGAATTAAAAAATCATATTAAAAATGAGCTAAATATCATTTAATTGTTTAAATTTAGAATTATATTATTAGTATTAATGTTATGATAGAGTTGTAATAAATTACAATAAATTAAATTATAACATGTGATATATGCAGAAAATGCAAAAAATAAAAACCATTAAAAATTTAGATATGTTTAGAGGAATAGCAGCAATACTTGTATTGCTGTTTCATTTTTATACATTTTATTCATTGGATTTACTAAATATTTCTCATTATTTTAAAATTTTAAGTATTGGGCATATTGGGGTAGATTTATTTTTTGTTTTATCTGGATTTTTAATCACTCTTTCTTTGTGGAATTCAAAAAGTTTTTCTCATTTTTTTATAAAAAGAATAAAAAGAATTGCACCTCTTGCAATTTTAACCACTTTTGTTTTTTGGTGGATTAAAACTGATTTTTTAGAAATAACACTTTTTAATATTACAGATTTATTTTCTCATATATTTTTTGTAAATGGATTTTTTCCACAGTTTTATTCTACTATAAATCCAGTAACTTGGAGCATTTCTATAGAAATGGCATTTTATATTTTATTGCCAGTGATATGGATTATATTTGCAAAAAAAAATATGAAAAAATTTTTTAGTATTTTTTCTGTTTTAGTATTTTTAAGTTTTTTATATAGAGCTTTTTTATTTTATTATTTTCAAGAAAATCCAGAAATAAATTCTCATTTGAAAATTATATACTCAGAGCAGTTGTGGGGAAGGTTAGATCAGTTTTTTATAGGAATTATTTTGGCATATTTTTATAATAATATTAATAATATTAATTATATTAAAAATACTAAAATTATAATTTTTAGTATTTCTAGTGTTTTATTAATTATTGCTGGTTATTTATTTTTTGAATATCAGTCAAATTTCAGAGATATTTTGTTGTTGCAAGTTTTTTTACACACGGTTACAGCTCTTGGATTTGCAGGTTTTTTATATTTGTTTGTGCAAAGTAAAGATGAAAGTTTTATAAAAAATAATGTGGTAACTCATATATTTTCTTGGCTGGGAAAAATTTCATATGGTATGTACATATTCCATTTTCCTGTTATTTCTATAATACATAATAATTTTTCTCTTATTTATCCAATTTTTACAGAGTTTTTAATTATTGCTTGCATAACCATTATATTATCATATATTTCTTATAATTATTTTGAAAAAAGGTTTTAACTCATTATTTTCATATAAACATTTTTATTATTATCAATTTCTTTCTGTATTAAATTCGCATATTTTACAGAGTCTTCTCCTGAAAGATGTATACATCCTGTACTCCTTGTAAGATTATTATTTTTATCAAAAATTTTCCAACCGTGGGTTAATATATTTCTACTTCTTGTATTTTTATTATTTGTATCTAATCCATCCATATGTATAGTTGCTCCAATAATATTTGCTTGCCCATTTGCTCCTGCAATAGCACTAGGATCATTGGTATTGTTTTTTACACTTAATTTAAAATCACCAGTTGGTGTTTTGTGTGAATTTTCTTTTGTTCCCAGCCCTTCTCCGTTCCCTTTTTCTTTTTTAGATCCAGCCATTGGAAAAGATATAACTTGTCCATGGTTAAAAATCCATAAAGTATTATTATGATAATCTGCAATGGAAATAAGGCGTTTATTTGGTGTTTCAATATTATATTTTTGAATTAATGCATTTTTGTTTGTTAATACATTTTTTGGAATTTTATATTCTGCATTTTGTTCAATTTTTACAGGATTTCTTTTGGTATTTTTTAAATTATGCAACTCTTTAAGACGTTTTATCATCACTTTTTTTATTATTTCCGCTTTTGTTTTGTCTTTTTTGGTATCTCCTTGATTTACAAATGTGGGTGCAATTTTAATTAAATTTTCTTGAAATTCTTCTTCTGTGGTAATATTTTCTCCTGCTTTTATTATTATATTTTTTCTATTTTTTGTTCCAAACTGATGAACTATATTCAAAATCATAACAGTTGTTATATCGCTTCTATTGTTTTTCAAAAATGAAGGTAGAGATTCTGTTACACTTGATATAGAATTTGGAACAATTACATCTCTCATATATGCTAATTGTTCGTGTTTGCATGTATTAGAAATTTCTATGGCTTCATTTTTTAAGTTTTTTAATTCTTCAGCAGGAATTGATTTTTGATTTTTATATATTTTTATTTTTTTAATAAGTTCATTAAGTTTTGTTGCTTGTTTTGGTTTTGAATTATTTAATGTTTCTATAAATCCTTGTAAATATTCTTTTTGAAATTGAAAAATACCAAAAGAAATAGCACCACCATCATTAATATTTAAAACATTAGTTCCATTGCTTGATTCATTTTTACCTATAAGATAAAGAGCCATATCTAATAATGATCCATTTCCTGAATATTCTTTTCTTAAGTTAATAGATTTATCAACATTTTTTTTATCTTCATTTTTATTTTCATCATCTCCATTCCATAGTTTGGTGATATTGGAAATAAAACTTAAAAATTTTTCTAATGTTGATTTTTTATCATCAGTCAAGGTTTCAATGGATTCATTTATTGCTTCTTTTGTTGAATTTTTATCAGAACCAGATAATGCTGAAAGTGCTGTTATAGCAACTCCTCCAATTGTACTTCCTAGTGCAAGTTTAATAGCACCTTTTCTAAATTTTTCTTTAATTTCATCTATTTTTGTTTTTGTTTTTGTTTCTGTGCTAGATTTTTGTTTTTCGAGTTCTAATTTTTGTTTTGCTAATTTTAACTCGGCTTCTTGAATTTGAATTTCTTTTTCGGTTAATGCTTTAGAGTCGTTTTTATCTATGTTATCTATACTCATAAAATATTTTTTTATATAATTATTTTTTAATTTATTATAACACGGATATAAGTTTTTATTCAAATATTTTTTTGACTCCTGCCCATTTATACAAGGTTTCTTTATATTCATTTTCAGCACTGGCACCATATACAATTCCTCCACCGGCTCTGCCATATAATTCATTGTCGGTTTGTTCAAGCGTTCGAATTAAAATATTGAAATCTGCTTGTCCGTCTAAAGAAAAATATCCAACAGAACCGCAATAATATCCTCGTGTTCTTATTTCTTCTTGTTCTAAAATTTTTATTGTTTCTTTTTTGGGAGTTCCAGTAATGGTTCCACCTGGAAACATAGCATCAAAAACATCAAAAGCAGATTTATTTTTTGATAATTTTGCTTCTATATCTGTAACCAAATGCATAACAGTTTCATATTTTTCTATTCGTGCAAATTCTTTTACTTTTACACTTCCAAATTCGGCAATTTTACCAAAATCGTTTCGTAATAAATCTACAATCATGGAATGTTCTGCAATTTCTTTTTCAGAATTTTTTAAATTGTCTTCCAATTTTTTGTCTTCATTTTTGTTGTGAGTAAGTTTTCTGGTTCCTGCAATGGGTTGTGTAAAAATTTTTCTATTTTTATCCAAAGAAAAAAGTCGTTCTGGACTACAAGAAATAATAGCTTTATTTTTCCATTCTAAAAAACACATCATGGGTGCAGAATTTTTTTTTGTTGCTTGTTCAAAAATTTCAAATGCTGAAATTTCTTCTGGTTTTTTGGCAGTAAATCCTTGGGATAAATTTATTTGAAAACTATTTCCCAGTTCAATTTCTTTTTGCATTTTATTAAAACTGTTTATATATTCTTGCTTTGAAATAATATTTTTAAATTTAATATTTTGTAATTTATTATTATTTATTATATTTTTTTCTAGTTTTTTTTCTAGTTTAAGTTTGACTTTAATAATCTTATTTTGAATTTTTTGAAAATATTGTTTCCAAAAAGTTTCTTTTTCGAACCAACCACAAATTAAAATTTCTTTTTTTTCATGATTAAATACTATAAATACATCTGAAAATGCAAAATATGCGGTATTGTTCTGAGTGTTATTTTTTAAAGCATAGTCATAGCTAAAAGCTGAAACAAGCCCTCCGCAATATGGAATATTTAGAGTAAAAGAATTTAAATTATAATTTTTTTGTTTTTCTTTAAAATATTTCTCTATATTTTTTATATTAGAAAAATTATTTTTTTCAGAATTTTCTTCTCGTAATTCTTCATGATTATCCAATGGTAAAAAAGAAAATTTTCCAGCATTTGTTCCAGAATACAATAATTCTTTGCATAAATTTTGTTTATTAAAAAACTTATACACTTCTATTGGTGAAATGTATAAATATGAATGTACAGCTTGAAAATAAAATTGTTTTTGCATAGTAAATTTTTTTGTTTAGAAAGATTAAAAATTTTCTGCCAATAATTCTCCTTGGTTCAAAACTTTATCCGCTTGCATTCGTGCTAAATCTGGTGGATATCCATATTTTATCAATATTTTTTTTACGGTTAATCGTAATTTTGCTCTTACATTTCGTTTTTGACTCCAATCAACAGTGGCATTTTTTCTAATAGTTTCTGTGATGACATGAATTAGTTCTTTCATTTTTTCATCATTTAAAAAAGAAGTAGAAGAATTTTCTTTTAATACTTTATAAAAAGCATATTCTTCTCGTACGAGTCCAGATTTTTCATATTGTTCATCTTCCAAATTCATTTCTGTAGCAATTTGAGAAAGCTCTTCTATCACTTGCGCAGTATCAATTTGATTGTTGTGATATCGAGTAATAACACCCGTAAGCATTTCAGAAAATTTTTTCCCCTGAATAATATCCTGAGTTTTTCGGATATTTACCTCGTCATTTATCAATTTTTTGAGAAGTTCAAATGCAATATTTTTTTGCTTCATATTTTTCACTTCTTGTAAAAATTCATGAGATAAAATACTGACAGAAGGGCTTTTTACCCCTGCTGCTTCAAAAATATCAATAACTCCTTCACTAGAAAGGGCATCGTCTACAATTTGTTTAATGGCTGTTTGTACTTCAAAATCTGATTTTTCTCCACTTCCAGAAAAAGAGAATTTTTGAATACGAGTTTTTATGGCTTGAAAAAAAGCGACTTCATCTTTTATTTTTTCAGCTTCATCACTTGGAAACGCCATTACTAGCAATTGAGAAAGTTTTGAAACTTCTGCCAAAAATCTATTTTTTTTGTTTTCATCTTCCAAAATAAAATTGGCAGTTTCTAGGATAATTTGAAGTTTTTCAGAAATTTTTCCAGAAAAATATTTTTTATAATCGTATCCAAAAAACATTTGTTCTACTATTTCAAATTTTTCTAATAATCCTCTAATAACAGTCTTCATATCAACCACCGATTCTCCCGTTCCTCCGCTTTCTATATAGGTTGCCATAGCATTTTTGAGGTCTTGCCCAATACCAATATAATCAACAATTAATCCCGCAGGTTTGTCTTTATATACCCGATTTACTCGTGCAATGGCCTGCATAAGATTTGCTCCTTTCATTTTTTTGTCGATATACATCGTGTGCAAACTGGGTGCATCAAAACCTGTGAGCCACATAGACTGCACTATAACCAATTGTAATGGATCATGAGCATCTTTAATGCGAAGTGCTAGATTTTTTCGGTCTTTTTTTGAAGTATGGTGCGGTTGAAAATTTTCTGGATCACTTGTAGAACTCGTCATTACTACTTTTATTTTTCCAGAATCTAAATCATCAGAATGCCAACTGGGGCGAAGTTTTATAATTTCAGAATAAAGTTTTACCGCTATTTCTCGGGTCATAGCAACAATCATTCCTTTTCCTTCAAATACGCTTTGACGCATTTCAAAATGAGAAACAATATCTGTCGCCACATCTTTTAATCGGTCTTCATTCCCAATAATCGCATTTATTTGTGCATTTTTTTTCTTGGCATCTTCTCGTTGTTCGTCGTTTTCACACAGCACTTCATCAACGGCATAATCAATTTTTGCCAATGCTGTTCTATCCATTTTTATTTTAATCAGTCGAGATTCATAACTGATAGGGACTGTTGCTCCGTCTTTTACCGCTTGAGCGATATCATATACATCAATATATTCTCCAAAAACATTTTTGGTATTTCTATCTTTTTCTTCAATTGGCGTTCCAGTAAATCCTAAAAATGAAGCATTTGGTAGAGCATCTCGCAAATATTTTGCATTTCCATATTTCAACTCACCAGTTTCATCAGAAATTTTTCCAGAAAACCCGTACTGACTTCTATGGGCTTCATCTGCAACAACTACAATATTTTTTCGTTCTGAAAGAGTATCAAAAATGTTTTTTCCTTCATCTGCAGAAAATTTTTGCAGTGTTGTAAAAATAATTCCTCCAGCATTTCTTTTCAGTAATTTTTTTAATTCTGCACGAGAATGTGCTTGTTCTGGAGTTTGGCGAAGTAAACCAATACAATTTCCAAAAGTTGAAAAAAGTTGATCATCCAAATCGTTTCTATCGGTTAAAATAATTATTGTTGGATTTTTCATTTGCGGTTCTACTACGATTCGCCCTGTATAAAACACCATACTTAATGATTTTCCTGATCCTTGAGTATGCCACACCACTCCAATTTTTCTATCTCCTGTTTCCGCATTTGTCGCTCGCAAGGTTTGTGTTACTGCTTTTTCTACCGCATAATATTGATGATAAGCTGCTACTTTTTTTATTTTTATTTTGGTAATAAGTCCAGAATTTTCGTCTTTTTTTTCATCTGATTCAAAAACGGTATTATAGCGAATAAGATTTAAAACTACTGATTTTTTCAGCATTTTTTCTGTCATTATTTGTAATTCAGTAAAATTTTTTGGGGATGATGAACTGTTTTCTTCTGGATTTTTCCATGCTAAATATCGAGAAAATGGAGCAGAAAGACTGGAAGTTCTCGCATCTATTCCATCAGAAATAATGCACAAAGCGTTATAATAAAAAATACTTGGGGTAGCGTTTTTATAGTTTTGAATTTGCGTAAAGGCTTTTTGCAAAGTGGCTTTTTCATCGTTTGCATTTTTGAGTTCTACAAATACCAAAGGCATTCCATTTACAAAAATAACAACATCAAAGCGTTTTTCATTATTATTTTCTTGTACGATAAATTGATTTACCGCCCAAAAAGAATTATTTTCTGGGTTTTGAATATCTATCAATTTTACGATTTCACTCGAACTTTCTCCGTTTTGAAAATACTCAACAGTGATTCCTTCGGTAAGATAAATATGGAATTTTTCATTGTTTTCCATAATATCATTTCCTCCACCAAGTGTACGAATTTTTTGAAAAGCCTCTGCTCGTGCAGATTCTGGCACATCTGGATTTAATTTTCTCAGAGATTCTTTGAGGTGTTTTTCTAGCAATACCGAAGAATAATTTTCTCGTTGAGGATTTTCTGAAGTTGGAGAAATTTCTGGACCATAAAAATATTCATACTTATGAGTTTCTACCAGTTGTTCTATAAAACTTTTTTCGATGCTGTCTTCGGTTATTTTTTGCATGGTTATTGTTGTTTTAAAAGATGAGAAATTTCTTTATCAAAATCTGAAATATAGTTTTTGTCCTGAATAATCCTAAATTTTTCATATTCTGTTTCTGCTTTTAATTTTGCCTCAAGCATAGATATTTCTCCTGAATCCTTAAGAATTGGACGATTGGTAAGCTCTAAAAACTGTATTAAATATCTATCCCAATCTTTCATATTCATCACTGTTTCATTTTCTGCTCGACTCTCTGCAATGTCAAGATATGAAGTAACAATTCTATTCAATTTATCAATATGTTTTTCATTCAAATAATTTTTTGCGATGGTTACATCCTTTTTTAAAATTTTTCCATCAGGAAAATTTTTCCAGTTTTTGAGTCCCATATAAATTTTTGTAGCATCTGCCTGCGTATAGATTATTTCTGCAGCTGTTTTTCCTGTAATTGCCCAGTGGAGTTTGTTTTGTACTGTTGCAAAAAAATGTTTGGTAATGGAACTTTTTGAATCATAATCAGCAGATAAAGCATAAATATCTGTTATTTTTTGATAAAGTCTTCGCTCACTCATCCTGATTTCTCGAATTCTTTCGAGCATTTCATCAAAATAATCTTTTCCAAAATGTTTATTTTCTTTCAGTTTTTCATCATCTATAGCAAATCCTTTTATCACATATTCATGCAAAACTTCATTTGCCCATTTTCTAAATTCTATAGATCGTTGTGAATTAGTACGATATCCAACAGATAAAATAGCTTTTAGATTATAATATTCAACTTTTCTTTTAACCTCTCTATTTCCTTCTTTTTGAACTATTTCCAAAATGGAAAGAGTTGCATTTTTTTGCAATTCTCCTTCTTCATAAATGTTCTTTAAGTGTTTTGAAACTGCGGGAGTTTGTATTTCAAAAAGTTCTGCCATCATTTTTTGGGTAAGCCAAAGAGTGTCATTTTGAAAAAAAACATCAATATTAACTTTTCCTTTTTCTGTTTTAAATAAAACAAAGTTTGAGAATTTTTGAAGAGTGTTTTTTTCGATGCTGTCTTCGGTTATTTTTTGCATGGTTATTGTTGTAATTTTTTAAAAGTTCTCTATTTCATTTTTTAACTCTTCTTTTGTTGGTAAATAGAGTTTATACTCTTTTGCAAAAATATTACTATTTTCTGGAAGTGTAATTTCTACCAAAGTTTCATTTTTATCCTTTGCAAGTAAAATTCCAATAGTAGAATTTTCTTCATCAGTTTTTACAAATCGATCATAATAATTCACATACATTTGCATTTGCCCCAAATCCTGATGTTTTATTCTTCCTATTTTTAAATCTACCACCACAAAACATTTTAGTAATCGATTATAAAAAACCAAATCTACAAAAAAATGCTGTTCCTCAAAAGTAAATCGTTGTTGTCGTCCTACAAAAGTAAAACCTTTTCCCAGTTCCAATAAAAAATGTTCTAAATTATCAATAATTTTTTGTTCTAATTCTGATTCAGAATATTTTTTTGATTCATCTAATCCTAAAAACTCCAAAATATATGGATTTTTTAAAGAATCTTCTGGGTTTTCTGGAGAGTGATATTTTTTCAAATTATTATCTATCACTCCTTTTTTATCTCGACTCAACGCCACTCTTTCAAAAAGAGAAGAATCAAATTGACGGGTTAATTCACGCAAAGACCAATTATTTATTTGTGATTCTTTTTCATAAAAATTTCGTTCTTGATCATCTAGTCTCATCAACAGAACATAGTGTGACCAAGAAAGAGTAAAATTATTTGGAAAATTTTTTACAGGCAAGTTTTGAGATTTGGCAGGCAGAGTCTGCTGTTTTTCAGAATTATTTGAAAGTAATTTTTTAGTTTCAGAAATCCCAGACAGTGTCTGGGATTTTTGATATGCAAGAAAAAATTTCCTCATATTTTCTGAATTTGTTGTAGAAAACCCTTTTCCAAACTCCTTTTTAAGTTGCTGAGAAAGAATTTTTAAAGTTTCTTTTTTATATTCCGCTCGCAATGCTCCTCCTTGTTCGTGTTCTACAATTATTCGCCCAATTTCAAAGTAGGTGTATACCATTGTAGTATTCACACTCTGCACAACAGATTTTCGTGCTTGTTGGAGCAGGTTTTTTATTTGGGGAAAGATGGTTGGGGTGGTGTTTTGAGGAGTTTCCATAAAATTGATTTGTTATTTTGACAGATAAATACCTATATGATACACTGATATTACTTAGAAAAGTGAAATTCTTTTCAATTGAGGTTTTCATTAGAAATCCGATTCACAATAGAGTGAGTTTTTTCACTCAATCGAGGCTTCAAGACTTTCTCTTGGAGCCGATTTTTTATTGTATACAATTCTTCAGAAGAAATTTTTATATCAAAATTTCGTTCTAATCGTTTTCGTGAAAAAATTTTTACTTGATTTAGTTGTACAAAAGATTTTTTTAAAAGTTTTGGGTGAGATATAGGAACTAAAAACTTATTCATTTTTTCATTATATTGAGATGTGAGCGGAATTCCTAAAATCAAGTCTCCTCCCATAGAGGTTTCTAATATAAGAATAGGACGAAAAAAAGGGGAATCTTTACTGCTTTCATTCCCGATATTTACACCTATTTTTGCCATCCAAATTTCTCGTTTTTTACAGAAAATTTTATAAGAATCTTTTTTTTCTATATTTATTTTTTCTTTTGCCCATTGTTGAAAATTCTTTTCCATATTTTAAAATAAAATTACACCTTTATTGCTTCTGCAAAAGTATATCACGAGTTTTTGCTGTGTTTTGAGAAGTTTTTAGCATGGGCACTAGTTATTTGGATCAAAAAATGGAATATGAACAGATGGTATAACTTCTGTTAAGTGAGTTTTTTGGTCATCAAAAAATATGTGAGGTCTTAATGTCTTTAATATTTTTTCTTTTTTTACTCCTCCTAATAAAAACATTTGATCTATATGTATACCAAATTCTTTTAAAGAATGAATAGCTCTTTTATGAGCAGGTGCATTTCTTGCTGTTACTATCGAAGTCTGTAAAATAGGATTATAACTAGAATCGTTATTTTTTTTTATAATTTCTTGTTTTTGAATTTCCGAGATTGCTTCTAAAAATTCCTTTAATGGACCAGGATTATGTCCAATTTTTTGATTAACTGTTTCATGATGAAGAAATGCATCAACATCCTTACCACTTTCTTGAAACACCGTTTCTGACTCATCATCAACAATAACACCGTCAAAATCAAAAGCGATTCTCAATTGATGGTCATCTTTATTGTCCTTAAAATTTGATTTATTAATTCTTCCCGCAGGGTAACCTAATTTATTAGCAATTTTTACATCTTTATCATTTTCTGAAAGAAAAAGCTTTATATTGAATGATGGGATATATTTTGATGGACATTCTCCTGACAAAAAAGCTCCTCTAGAGATATTTAGCTTATAGTGCTCAATTGACTCAAATATTCGTAACCCTGTATCTGGACTATTTCGTGATAGTAAAACAACTTCAATCGGAAGTTCTTTTAGATTCAAGCTTTCATTTACTGATAATAATTTTTGTATAAAAGAAAAACCTGCTCCTTTTTCAAGAGGAATTTTCTCATTTTTTATTTGATATTTTGCATATGCCTCTTCGCCATCTTCCTTAAAAATTCTGTCTGAATCAGATAGATCAAATAATGCACTTGATGCAATTCCTACTACTAATTTTTTATCAATTGGATACGCCATATATTTTTAATCTAAAAGTACTTCCCCCTTCATCAACCTCGGTAAAAGTATATCACGAGTTTTTGAGAGAGTTTGGATTTGTTCGGAATTATTTTTTATTTTTTCAAAAAGTGGTTTTACTTTTTCGTTAAAATTTTTATTAAAATCTTTATCTGCAATAATAACTTCACTACTCTTAATAACACCAGTCGATAGATTAATTTGTACTCCACTATTTGCTCTCCCTCTAAGATTTGAAATAAAATCTTTATTATTTGTTAATAGATATAAATATGGATATTCAATATTTATTTCATTGTTAGCACGAATTAAACCAACTCTTTGATTAACAACATATTCATTATCATAAATCATAAGTGCCGTATGCCCCAATAATGAAACAGCGTCTTTCATATCAGTCATACTCATCAATAAATCCCCTGATTTTAAAATATATTTATTGTTTTGAACAAAATCGTCTTTCTTAATATAACTTTTAGTTTTATCAGGATTAAATCCACCACCTTTTTTTATATCACCCATTTTAAATATTTTGTAAGTATCAACAGAATATTCTTTCAATAAATCCTTACTTTTAAAAGCATATCCATTAATAAATTCGGCAATTTCAGATAATCTCCCAACTCTCCACCCCTCAGGCAAATCATCATCAACTTTATATTTCCCAAACCATTCTTTAAAAATAACTTCTCCCATTTTTTCCAAAGTTTCGTTTTGCTCTCGCAAGAGTTCGATTTTATCATCAAAAGAAGAAAGAATTTTTGCTATGGATTTTTGTTCTTCTGGATTTTCTGGAATAGTGACTAAAATATTTTTTAATTCCTTACCACTAATAGAAGTAAAAACTGTTCCAGATGTATAATTTTGAATCTCTTTTTCCAAAAATTTTAACAAAAAATACAAAAAATCTTGGTTTCCATTTTTCATAACCATTCCAGCATTACCTCTTCCAATACAAGCTTTCCATTTTATAAAATTAACTCTTCCAACTGGAGCTCTAACACTAAATAAAATAGTATTTTTTTCTACAATTTTTGTTGGTTGATTTGTGTATTTTTTTATTGAAACAAACTTTTCGTTAAATTCAGTAACACCTTGATAAAAAGGAAGCCCATCTCCTATTTCATTATAACTTTCTCCACTTGGGGATTGCCCCATTACTATTTCCGCAACCTCCTCCAACTTCACTTTTTGCCATCCAGCTAAAAGATTTTTATTATTTTTAATCATTTTTTTTTGTAAAAATATTTAATAAATTTATTTCCCATGACTCACTACATCCCATTTCTATTAAATTAAGATGAGATTCCTTCATTTGTTGTATTATATTTTTTATCAATTCTGATTGAGGACTTAATACTCGCAAAAATATTGCAATAATATTTATTGCACTTAATATTTTCCCATTACCTTGAATAAAATTTGTATTTGATGGAATAGT
>CAZDZQ010000006.1:0-27029 GCA_964509985.1 uncultured Candidatus Peribacteria bacterium | reverse complement strand
AAATTGCTTTTTTTTGTCGATATGACCGACCAAAATCACCCCCTGCATTTCCATGACGAGACCGTACATATTTTAATGCAGTTTTACCATTTAATGTTTGCAACCCTTCATCCAATTTAAAAATTGTATATGAAAAATTTGGACCTGGATACGAAGAATCATATATTTTTTTTTCTACATTCAGCTCTATCCCTCCCAGTTGATCAACAACTTTTACAAATCCTTGAAAATCTATATATAATGTATAATCAATATTTTCCCCAATTATATCAGAAATTTCTTCTTCTATGACTGGTGCAGACAAACCAATCATTTCTTTTATATCCGTCATTCCTTCTCTAAACTTCCAATGATTCATTGCGTCCATAAAGACTCTATTTATTTTTCCTTTTCGTCGCCTTCCTTCCACTGTATATTTTACATATAAATCCCTTGGAATAGACAACATCGAAACAGTATGTAAATCGTGATTTAATGTCATTACAATTAATGAATCTGTTAAATATCCACCATCATGATTTTCACCTCCTGCCCCCAAAAGTAAAATATTTGTTAAATTTTCTTCTGATTTTGCTAAATCTTTTCCTAATACATTTGTCGCAACCTCCAAGGTACTATTTAAAATTTCTTTTTTATTGTTTTTTAAATATTGATACCCAAAATATCCACCAATTACAACAAATAAAAATATTAAGAACCAAACAATTTTTTTATTATTTTTAATAATTTTTTTAGAAAAATGTTCAGATTTCGCCTGTTTCAAATCTGTAAATATTTTTTTACTTTTCAATTTACAATCAGATTTTTTTACAATATTTCGTGTTTCAAACGTCATAATATTAATATTTTTATTGATAGTGTTTATATATTATTTTTTACAAGATCTAATCCAATCTTCATTATTCATATACCAGTCAATAGTTCCATCTATCCATTCCTCAAAAGTATATTCTGGAGTCCATCCCAATTCTTTTTCAATTTTACTTGCATCCATTGCATATCTTCTATCATGTGCTTGTCTATCTGTTACATATGTAATTAAATCGTGAGATTTCCCAAGTTTATCTAACAGTAATTTTGTAATTTCTAAATTTGTCTTTTCATTATGCCCTCCAATATTATAGACATCTCCAATTTTTCCTTTATGTAAAACCATTTCTATAGCCCTACAATGGTCTTTTACATAAAGCCAATCTCTGATATTTTTTCCATCACCATACATCGGCAATTTTTCGTTATTCATTGCTTTCATCAAGAAAAATGGAATTAATTTTTCAGGATATTGATACGGACCATAATTATTTGTACACCGTGTAATAACAACTGGTAATTTATATGTTTCAAAATATGACAATACAAATAAATCTGCAGCAGCTTTACTTGCCGCATAAGGACAATTTGGTGCAATCGGCGTTTTTTCTGTGAAATATGTTCCTGTTGTATCACCTAAATCACCATATACTTCATCTGTAGAAACTTGTAAATATTTTGTAATTTCATATTTTTTAGCTGCTTCTAATAAAATTTGAGTTCCTTTTACATTTGTTTCTAAAAAAATTTCTGGACCCAAAATAGATCTATCAACATGTGTTTCTGCTGCAAAATTTACAACAAAATCAGGCTGATATTTTTGAAATACATTTTCTACATCTTGTTTATTTGCAATATCTCCTTTTACAAAAACTATTTTATCTTTTACACTTTCTAAATTTTTCAAATTTCCTGCATAAGTTAATGCATCAAAAACTATTATTTTTGAATCTTTATGTAAATCAGCATAATAATGTACAAAATTTGAACCAATAAAACCTGCTCCTCCAACGATTAAAATTGTATTTTTTATACTCATAACTATTTTATAACTATATTTTTTAGATTTATAATTCACTGAAATATACTATCATGAATTCTTTTTAAATTTAAATTTTATTTACTCTTTAAATATCTAAAAAAACTAACTCCAATTATAAATAATAAAATAGACAAGACTTGCCCCATAGAAAAATTTAAAAATACAAATCCTAACTGAGAATCTGGCTGTCTAAAAAATTCTACACAAAATCTAAAAATTGCATATAATATTAAAAAGCTAGAAAACACCAATCCAGAATTTAATTTTAATTTTTTTGAAATATTTATTAAAAAATACCAAAAAATACAAAACAAAATAATATCTTTTCCCATTGCATACAACTGCGACGGATGACGCATTATCCCATCTCCAAAATCTACAGCCCAAGAAACATCGGTCTCTCTTCCTATCAATTCTTTATTTACAAAATTTCCAAGTCTTCCCAAAGCCATTCCAAACGCAATAGAAACAACAGAAATATCAGCAAATTGTAAAGTATTTATTTTTTTTATTTTTGTAATATAAATAAATCCTAAAGCACCACCAATCAAACCACCATGAATACTCATTCCACCATTCCATACTAAAAATATAGAAAATGGATCTATTATAAATTTGTCCCAATTATATATCAGCATATATCCCAATCGCCCACCAACTACACCAAAAAGCAAACTCCAAAAAATAATATCTAATATATCATCAGAATCACAATTTTTAATATTCATTTTTTTTACCCAATATTTTGTGATAAAATATGCACTAAATGCAGACAATGCATACATTGCACCATAAAAATAAAATGAAATATCTCCTATTTGCAATATAATATTTGGTTGAGGAAAAAATTCAAAATACATATACTTAATTTATAAATTATAACTATATAATAATATGAAAATAATTAAAAATACAGCAATAATGCTTTTCCTTCTTCCTCTTTTTACATTCTCTGGATGTTTTGATGGAACTTCAGATACAGAAGTTGAAGAAGTTGAGACACAAGGTAATTACAGCATATCTATTCCAAGTAACTGGGAAATATTTCCAAAATCAGAATATGAAAAAAATATGATATTTGCAGCAAGAGAAGCTGAATATTCTTCTATCATTCCAACAACTATCACTATTTCTCAAGTGCATTCTCTTCCTCCTTCACTAAACACTCTTATTAAAAAAAATTATGAAATTGTAAGAAGAGAGTCTCAAGATTTTAAAATTGTCTCAGAAGAAGATTTTACTACAGAAGAAACAGAAAAAGATCAAGATGAAAACAATGATGAAAATAAAGAAAACAAAATACAAATAAACCAAAATGAAACAAGAGAACCAAAATCTAGACTTGTAATATATACAGAAAAATACACAGGAACAAATTCTTTTGCTCTAATCTATTCTTTAAATGTTCTTTCATATAAAGAAAGAAAAACTTATGTTATAAATATTTTAACAGATTTAAATTCATCAGATGAAGAAAAAGAACGTATTCTTAATATTTTAAAATCTTTTACAATTACATTATAAAAAAATATGTAAAGAAATCACTCCTGAAAAAATTAAAATAGACCCTATCACAATATAATTCCAATTAACTTTTTCATCTAAAAATATTGCAACCAATAAAACCGAGATAAGAGGACTTGCACCTGCTATTGGCAATAAAATAGAAGCTTTCCCCATTAAAGGATAAAATCCGTATCCCAATGAAGCCACAGCAATTGCCCAAACAATTCCTGTTAATAAAAATTTTGGTTCAAATCGCAATTTTTGATTTCTTACAATTTGAACAATTAAAGATAAAATAATTCCCGTAGCTCCCATTATTATTCCTAATGCTCCAGAATTTAATTCGTAATACGCTTTAAACATAGTATTTAAAACTCCAAAACTGATAAGAGGAATTATCCCTCCCACAAAAATTGGTAAAAAATTTGAAATATTATTTTTTGAAACTTTTTCTGAAACATTTATTATTTCTGCTTTTTGTAAAAATAAAACTCCTGCAAAAATTATAAATGCAGATAAAAATAAATAATATAAATTTCCTGTTTCTCCCAAAATCACAATACTTAATACTGATGTTAAAAGTCCACTTGCCGATGCGATAGGAATTATTTGTGATCCATTAGCATTTAATTTTTCATATGCAAATCCCATAGAAAAAATAGCCAATGTCCAAATTACACCTAAAATTCCTCCTATAAAAATAGTATCATAATTATTTTTTGTAAAAATTTCTATATAATTTCCTGAATTTATTCCAAATAAAAAATAACTTAAAATTCCCATGGCTATCATTCCACCAAAAGATGTGAATAAAAATACATTTTGAAATGGTATTTTAATCGAAAAATATCGAAATAAAAAATCCATCAATCCAAAAAATATCATTGGAAAAATTCCCCCTACAATAATACTACTTCCAAAAACGCTATTTAAAATATCCATATTTTTACTCTTAATTTTTTTATGTACTCCCTAAAATCTTTATTGCCTCTGGTTCAGAAATTCCACTTGCTATCATTTTTTGTAAAATCTCATCTCTTTCTTTTTTTTCTTCCTTGCTCTAAGCCCTCTTCTCTTCCCTCTTCTCGAGAAATCTCTAAACCACGTAATTCATCAGAAATTTTCAAATTAATTTTTTGGTAAATATCTAATTCTTGTGAGTTCCATTGAAATTGATTAGCGGTAAAATGCGAATAATTTTTTGGACTATTTGCACCAGCGAGTAATTGAGAAATATACGCTTTAATATCTAAAATAGTTTCTTTCAGCTCTTTGATATCAGGAATTTGGTACGTATTTGTAATTTCTACTGATTTTATTTTTTTGTCTCCTAAAAATCCTAAACAGCTGTTAAGAAACGAAATTAAAATTTCTGGTTTTTTTTCATTTCCAAAGATTTTTTTAAAAACAAGGTCGTTGGTTGGGTCAAGGAATTTCATAAAAAAAGAGTGAAGAATATTCAAAACCAATTCTACACTATATTCCCTTTAAAAACTAAAAAGATTTGTAAATTATTTAAAATTAGAGTAAGGTAATCTGAAATATTATTTTTTTCAAAATTTAAACATGCAAATCAAGCACACAAGCAGAATTTTAAGTAATTTCTTTGAAAATAGAGTTATTTTTAAACAGCCTGAAACTCCAGTAATTCAAAATGAACCAGTTATTCTTTTTATAAAAGAAAAAGAAAAAGAAACAAAAATAGAACAACAAGAAATTACAAATAGAAAATTAGCACTAAAATCTAAAATCCCTGAAATAACAGAAAAAAAATTTAATATTGCAGAAGTGCAAAAAACTCCGTTTCATGTTAAAACAAAACAACAAATTTCTAAACTTTACGAACAATATTCTCAAATTTTAAAAAAAGAAGTTCCAAACTTAGATTTATATAAAAACACTCTCTTTAATAAAAATACCGTTTTTACAGATATAAATAGCAAATACACCCCTAAGCAAATTTACAAATTTCATAAAAGTGCAAATTTTAAAGTCGGAGCTTCTATATTTACATGGGATAACAATCAAAAAATAATCACAATTAACAACAATGTATTTAAGAATATTTCTGATAAAAATTTTATATGGATTGCCACATTACTAGAAGAAGCTTGGCATATTCGTTTTCCAGACGGGGCATCAAATATCCACGATATACAACATAAAAAAGGAGCATTACAAAAATACTTTCTTGCTGAAATCAAAAGTTCATTTTTTAAAAATTTACTTAAAAAAGCATTTTATGGAGACAAGCAAGGAACCCCTATAGACAAGGCTGGGTTTTCATATGAGCTTAAGACTTCCGTAGACTATGTAATAAGTAAAGAAGTACTTCCTAAACTTTTTTATAATCTAGATCCTCCTACTCTATCAGTCATAAATGAAGCAACTCGATACTTAAAAAAATATTTAATTTCACACACAAAAACAACAAATTATACAGATGCAATTTTTGCAATAATAGACGAATTAAAAAATCAATAAACTTAAATTATATAAATATTTCTTATTTTTTATCCTAATAAATCATCTGCCACTTTATATTTTGGATCTTCCACAACATTAACCTCAATAATATCATCTAAATTTGATAATAATTTTCTGCAATCTGCAGATAAATGAATAAGATGAAGTTTTTTTCCTGCTTGCTTATATTTATCAGTTAAACTGTTTAATGCTTCAATTCCAGAATGATCCAAAATTTTCGCTCTGACAAAATCAATATACACTTCATTTGGATCAGACTGAATTTTTTCTTGAAATAACTCAATAAAATTTTTACTAGAACCAAAGAAAATATATCCTCTAATTTTATGATGAATTATACCTTTTTCATCTATTGAATCTTTTATCCAAATATTTGTAGATTTTTTCCAACTAAATACAAGAGCCGAAATAATAATCCCTGAAATAACCGCAATTGCTAAATCTGTAAATACAGTAATGATAGAAACAAAGGCCAAAACAAAAGCATCAGCCTTTGGAATTTTATGTAAAATTCGTAAACTGGACCACGCAAATGTTCCTATAACTACCATAAACATCACCCCAACCAATGCGGCCAAAGGTATTTTTTCTATAAGACTAGAACCAAAAAGAATAAAAAACAAAAGCCCTAAACCTGCTACAATTCCAGCTAGTCTCCCCCTCCCATTAGAATTAATATTAATCATACTTTGACCAACCATTGCACAACCTCCCATTCCTCCAAAAAATCCAGTAACGATGTTTGCAGTTCCTTGTGCCAAACATTCTTTATTACTTTTTCCTCTTGTATTTGTAATTTCATCAATCAAAGACAACGTCATAAGAGATTCTATCAATCCAATAAATGCTAAAATTACAGCATACGGAACAATTACCAACAATGCTTCAAGAGTTAGCGGAAAATCTGGAATATTAAATGTTGGAAATCCTGCAGACATAGAACCAGTAGGATTTGTACTAGAAGTAAGCATTGTTTGAACCGTTGGAATATCAATATTAAAAATAATAACCAACGCCGTAACCACAACAATTGCAGCCAAAGCTGATGGAATTACTTTTGTAAATTTTGGTAAAAAATGCATTATTGCCATAGTCAGTAAAATAAACCCAGACATAATAATTAATTGCTGAGATGGCAACCAATCACCAGCAACATCTTTAAATTGAGAAAACTGTGCCAAACCAATAACAATTGCAAGACCATTTACAAATCCAAGCATTACAGGATGAGGAATAATTCGTGCAAATTTTCCAAGCTTAAATAAACCAATCGCTATCTGAATAATTCCCATTAAAATTACAGTAGCAAATAAATAATCAACTCCATAATTAGCCACAAGAGTTACCATAACAACAGCCAAAGCACCAGTTGCCCCAGAAATCATACCTGGTCGTCCACTTAAAAGAGCCGCCAAGAAACTCATCATAAACGCAGCATATAGCCCAACAATTGGATCAACACCAGCAACAAATGCAAATGCAATTGCCTCTGGAACCAAAGCCAATGCAACCGTTAATCCAGATAAACTATCATTTTTCCAATTATTAGGAGAAATATAATTTTTTATTTTTTCAAACTTTTCAAACATAAATAATATAAACAAAACAAATACTCAAAGAATAGAGTATCATGCTTTCTGAATTTTTTTAATAATTTTTTAAGAAAAATATCAGATGAACCAAGTGATTTTGGGATAATTTTCTGGAATTTATTTTCTGCATTGGGCACAAGGTTTTGTGCCCCTACAAATCCATAAAATCCTACAAACTATTCTCCATCACTGCCCCAGTATCAGCACTGGTAACATTTTTTGCATATCGTCCCAACCATCCTCTTGTAATTTTTTGTTTAAATTCTGGTAACGCTTTTAATCGAGAAGAAATTTCTTCGTCGGTTAATTTCACATTTATTGTTCGCTCAATAGAATTAATCTCTATAATATCACCGTTTTGTACCGCTCCAATTGGTCCACCTGCTGCTGCTTCTGGAGAAATATGTCCAATACACATTCCTCTTGTTGCTCCAGAAAATCTTCCGTCTGTTATTAATGCCGCTTTAATTCCTCGACCTTTTATTGCTGCCGTTGGTGCCAACATTTCTTGCATACCAGGTCCTCCTTTTGGTCCTTCATAAGTAATCACCACCACATCTCCGTCGACTACTTCACCGTTTAATACAGCTTTTAGCGTGTCTTCTTGTGAATGAAATACTTTTGCTGGTCCAGAAAAAATCTCCATTCCTTTTTCCACTCCTGCCACTTTTACTACTCCTCCTTTTGGAGCGATATTTCCGAATAAAACAGATAATCCTCCTTCTTGAGAAAATGCTTCGTCTCCAATTCTGATAATATCTCCGTCAGCATCTGGTGCTGATTCAACCATATCTCGTAATGTTCCTGTAATGGTTGGAGCATCTAAATCTAATGTTGTTTTATTATATGTTGTAACTGCTTTTAAAATTGCTGGAATTCCTCCAACAGCATGAACATCTTCAATATGAATATTTGGACGAGAAGGTGAAACTTTACATACATTTGGTGTAATTTGTGCCAGTTTGTTCAATCGGTTTAAATCATATTTTACACCTGCTTCGTGAGCCAAAGCCAAAGTATGAAGGATAGTATTTGTTGATCCTCCCATTGCTAAATCCAGAATAAATCCATTATCAATATTTCTTTGTGTAACAATATCGCATGGAAGAATTTTTTCTGAAATAATTCTTTCTAAAACTGCTGGAATTTTATTAAATAAAGCCTTTCTATCCGGATTAATTTCCCAAGTTCGTGCTTCTTCATCAATCCAAGTTGCTGCTGGAATCGTCCCATTTCCTGGTAACGCTAAACCGATAGCCTCCGCCAAACAGTTCATAGAATTTGCCGTAAACATTCCAGAACAACTTCCACAAGTTTCACAAGCATCATTAGTAATTTGCTCAAGTTTTTCATCTGTAATTCCACCACCTGAATGTTCTCCAACTGCTTCAAAAACAGTGTTTAGATCAGTGGCGTTTTTTCCTGCAAGCATTGCCCCTCCAGAAACATACAAACTCGGAACATTAAGCCGAACCATAGCATTTAGCATTCCTGGCACGATTTTGTCACAGTTCCCAATTCCTACCCAAGCATCACACGGATGAGCTCCAATAATTGTTTCTACTTGATCTGTAATAAGCTCTCGACTTGCCAAAGAATATTTCATCCCATCGTGTCCCATCGCAATTCCATCACAAACAGCTCCTCCAATATTTGCATACCAAACATTATATCCAGCTTGTTCCAATTTTTCTTTTAATTCATATCCCAATTTATCAAGATGAGCATGACCTGGAATTTGAGTTGTATAACTATTTACAATAGTTACAAACTTTTTTTTTCTATCTGATATTTTTTTAATTGTTCCAGATGCTTTTATTAAACTAGCCGCAGGAAGCATATGATTTCCTTCGGCAACAATTCGAGAACCTTCTTTTTGAATTCGTGCGAACTGAGGGTTAATTGGTGTTGATGACATAATTTTTTTGGTTAAAATTTTATATAAAAATTACAAACAATATATCATATTTATATAAATATGAAAATTATAAAAATATATCTCTTGCTTTTGCTCCTTTACTTGGTCCTATATATCCAGCTTCTTCCATTTCATCTAAAATTCGTGCAGCTCTTGCATATCCAACAGACAATCGTCTTTGTAATAATGACGCAGAGGCTTTTCCTGTAGACCTTACCACTTCTAATGCTTCTTCCATCCTATCATCAGTATCAGATGAAGATTTTGGTGTAAACCCAGGAACATCAACGGTATCGGGTGCATCGTCCAAAGAAATACATGAAGAAAAGAAATCTTCATCTGAAATATTTAATTTTAAATGATTTACCACTTTTTCAATTTCTTTTCCAGAAATATAAATTCCTTGAATTCGTTTTGGTTTTGAAAGTGATGCATTTGTAAAAAGCATATCTCCCCTTCCCAATAAATCTTCTGCACCAATTGAATCAATAACTGTTCTTGAATCTATAGAACTGGTTACAGAAAATGCAATTCGTGTAGGAATATTTGCTTTAATAATACCAGTAATTACATCAACTGATGGTCTTTGTGTTGCAATAATCAAATGCATTCCTACAGCCCTCGCCATTTGTGCAATTCTACAAATCATTGCTTCTGTTTCTTTTTTATGCTCTCTCATCATCAAATCAGCAAGTTCATCAATGATAATTACAATTTTAGGAATTTTTTTCCATTGTTTTTTATTTCTAAATTCTTGCTCTATATTTTCTTTTATAAGTTCAAATTCTTCTTGAAATTTGCTATTAAAATCTTCTTCTCCCAACCCTGTTTCTTTTAGTTTTTCTGTTAAACTTTCTCGTAATTCTGTTTCTATTTTTTGAATTTTATCTTGTTTTTCTTGCTCCTGCTTTTCTGCGCGAGACAGCATTACTTCATTATATTCTTTAATATTTCTGGCACCCACTTTTGAAAAATCATCCAACCTTCTCATCATCTCTGCCACACTCCATCGTAATGCAGAAAGTGCCTTTGAATCGTCTGTAATGACTGGTGTTAATAAATGTGGAATTCCTTCATATGGCATCAGCTCTACTCTTTTTGGATCAACCATTATAAATCTTAAATCTGATGGAGAATTTTCATATAACATTGAAATAATAAAACTATTCATTCCAACCGATTTTCCAGATCCAGTCGCCCCTGCTATCAGTAAATGAGGCATTGCTTCAAGTGTTTCAATTTGTGCTTCTCCTGAAACATCTTTTCCAAGACAAAGACGCAAATCTCCATCAGCATTTTTAAATTGAGGCGAATTTATAATTTCTCGCATTAAAACTGTAGATCTTTCTCTGTTTGGAATTTCAATTCCTACCAAATTTTTCCCAACAATAGGTGCTTCAATTCGCACATTTTCTGCAGAAAGTGCCAAAGCTAATTCACTTTTTAAACTGGTAATTTTGCTTAATTTCACTGTTTCATCTGGCTTTAATGCAAATTGAGTAACAGTAGGACCAACAAAAGCACTTTTCATTTCTACACCAATTTTAAAATATCCCAATTTTTCAACAATTTTTCCCCCAATAGTTCGCAATTCTTTATCTGAAACATGCACAACAGACGAACCTTTTTCCAAAAAATCTAAAGATGGAGGTATCCATTGTGAAAAATTTTGATTTTCTGGACGAGAACATTTTTTTTTCTCTAATTTCTCTAATTTTTCTAAATCTTCTGATAATTCTCGCCCTCTGTTTATTTCAAATAAATTATTTTTATTATTATCTCTATCAGTATTAATAATATTTTTTTGTAATTCTTCAGCTTTTTTTAATAATTCTTCTTGATTTTCTTGTGGCTTTAAATCTGTTTTTCCAGAAATATTACTAAGATCTCTTTTAATTTTTAATTTTTCAGCTTGTTTTTTCAATTTTTCTTGAAGTTTTAATTCTTGCTCTTTTGCTTTAATTTCTGCTTTTGTTAATTGTTTTTGTGTAAAAATTTTAATTATCCCATTAAAAATACTAGATAAAATATCTGTAAGAGAAATTTGAAAAGTAATTAAAATACCAATAATAAATAGAGTTGTAAAAATAATTTTTGTTCCTAATGCACCAAAAAACATCAAAAATAATAATGTTGCAGATACTCCAAAAAATCCACCTCTTTCAAAATTTTCTATATTTTTAGATAAATTTACTAGTGAAGAAATTTCTAAATCTGATAATTGAAAAAGAGCTTGAATAGAAAAAAATAATAACAATATCCCTAAAATAGAAGATTTTGAAAATTTCATCAAACTATTAAGAAACAACGCTATTCCTATAGAAATTAAAACTATTGGAAAAATCCAAATACCTAAGCCAAAAAGCCTTAAAGAGAATAAATTTATCCACTCCCCGGCTACTCCCAAACTTCCACCCAAAGCCAACATTATCAAAATTCCAACAGATATAGAGACCATTGCCCAAATTTCTTGTTTAATTTTTTTAGATATTTTTTTTCTTGCAATTTTTCGTGCCATAATGTTTTTTTTGAATAAAAATAAAAATACAACAAAATATTATCATAATTTAAAATTAATTATAAGAATTTAAGAATTTTTACGATCTATTATAGATTTTCAGATAAACTTCATGATAAAATAAAAGCAATAAATTTTTAGTATATAAAAAAAAATGAGCAGAGATATTAATGAAACACTCGAAGAACGAAAAATTAGAATTGAAAAAGCAATTAAAAATGCTACAATTAACAGAACAATGCGAATAAAAAATGCAGAAAATCAAAAAAATTTTTCAGTAAAAAAAGAACAAACTAATAAAATGAACTGGAAAACCATGCCAGAGGGGTCAATTATTCCAAATGCTGGAAATTCCAAAGAATACAAAACTGGTAATTGGCTTCCTACCCATCTTCACTTCAACAATAAAACTTGTATAGATTGTGGACTTTGCTGGTCTGTATGCCCTGATGATGCTATAGTATTAGACGAAGGAGGACACATGACTGGAATTGACTACGATCATTGTAAAGATTGTGGATTATGTGTTGAAGTATGCCCAACGGAAGAGAAAAGTTTGTATTTTGAAGAAAAAGAAAACCCTAAAATTTAAATTTATATAAAAAATTATTATTATGAATAACACAATAAATAACAAATCAAAAAAAACACCATTATATGTTTCAACATCCATTGCATATGTAAATGGATCTCCTCATGTAGGTTTTGCAATGGAAAGTATTGAAGCCGATGTTATAGCTCGATGGGGGAGATACAACAACCGAGAAGTATTTTTTTCTACTGGAACAGACGAACACGGAGAAAAAATACAAAGAACTGCAGAAGATAAAAACACCACTCCTCAATCGTTATGCGATGAAAATTCTCAAAAATTTAGAGACTTAGGAAAATCTTTAAATATTTCTTCTGATTATTTTATTAGAACTTCAGACCAAAAAAAACACTGGCCATCAGTTCATAAGCTTTGGAATAAATTGGTAAAAGCTGGAGATTTAGAAAAACGAAAATATACTGCAAATTATTGCTATGGCTGTGAAGCATTTATGCTTGAAAAAGATTTAGATGAAGATGGAAATTGCCCAAACCATAAACGACCACCAGAAGAAATTTCTGAAGAAAATTACTTTTTCAATCTATCTAAATATTCAAAACGCATTGCTGAATTGATAGAAACAAACGAACTTCAAATTGTTCCAGAATTTAGAAAAAATGAAATTTTAACAATGGCAAAAGAAGGTTTTCATGATATTTCATTTTCTAGACCATCAAAAAAATTGCCTTGGGGAGTTTCTATTCCAAACGATGAAACACAAAATATGTATGTTTGGTGTGATGCATTAACAAATTATATTTCATCGCTTGATTATGCAAAATGTGATGAAAAAACTCCAGAAAATAATAATTTATTTAATAAATTTTGGAATAATTCAGAGGTTGTACATGTAATTGGAAAAGATATTTTACGATTTCATGCTGGGATTTGGATTGGAATGCTTTTATCTGCTGGTGAAAAATTACCAACAAAAATTTTTGTACATGGATTTTTAACAAGCGAAGGACATAAAATGTCAAAATCTCTTGGAAATGTAGTAGATCCATTTGGAGAAGTAGAAAAATATGGAACCGATGCTTTGCGATATTTTCTTTTGCGAGAAGTGCCAATTGGAAAAGATGCCGATTTTTCACGAGAGCGATTTGAAAATATTTATCAAGCACATCTTGCAAATGGGTTAGGAAATTTAGTTTCTCGAGTCTATAACTTATGTGAAAAAAGTGAAGTTTTTGCTCCATCTACTGCAGAAAATTTATGTCCAAGTGTTACAAAATTTTTAGAAGAGCAAACAAAAAAAATAGATTTCGCAATGGACGGATTTGTTTTTAATATTGCATTAGAAGAAATTTTTACAGCGGTAGATTTCTGCGATGGAAAAATTAATAAAGTAAAACCTTGGGAACTTATAAATACAAATCCAGAAAAAACAAAAGCATTTTTAAGCCATATTTTAGCAGTTATCATTTGGATTTCAGAAAAACTACAAAGTTTTTTACCAGAAACTTCAGAAAAAATTAATAATATTTTTGATACAGAAAATCCAAATAATAATAAATTTGGAGAACTTACAATGCTTTTTCCACGACTTGAAAAATTAAACTTACCAACCATTTCAGAAAATACATCAGTAAATATCCAAGCTCCAAAAGCAAAAAAAATACATTTTGAAATTTCTGATCAATGTGAAAAATTGGGAATTTATACAGAAAATATCCAACTTGATAATATTGCTGTAAAAAAAACACCAAGAGGAATGCAAAAATTTTTAAAACAAGAAGTAAAAACTTGGTTAGAAAAAGGTGGAAGTAATAATCCAGAATGGAAAGCACGAATAAAAGAACAAGATAATATAAAATCTGAACTTGGATTTAATCCAGAAAATTTTATTTGTGCACCACAAATGCTTGCGAATTTAGCAGAAAAAAATGGAAAACTTCCAAATATCAGCAATATTGTAGATTTGTATAATATTATTTCTCTAAAACATGGACTTTCTGCAGGAGCTCATGACACTGCATTTTTAGACGAAAATGTAAGTATCG
Organism: uncultured Candidatus Peribacteria bacterium; assembly: GCA_964509985.1. Lineage (GTDB taxonomy): Bacteria > Patescibacteriota > Gracilibacteria > CAIRYL01 > CAIRYL01 > SZUA-1403. The sequence continues at coordinate 12,561 of CAZDZQ010000006.1, read as the reverse complement.
ATATCACAAAAGGAGATAATTTTGAAACATTTAGCCCCATGCCAGGAAAAGAATATTTATCAATTGAAAATAATCCTGTTCAAAAAGGCGAATATGCATTTTTTACAAACCAAGATAAAACAATAATTGGATGTCGATTTGATGCAGCACAATGCGATGAATCAAAAATAACAGAAGGAAATAAAAATATATTTATATATTTTCAAAGTGTAAATATATCAGAAGAAACAAAACAATGGGCAAAAGATGCCATGACTGAATTTGTAGAACTGGTTAAAAAATACGGATTAATAGATTAGTTTACAATTAATTCAATTTAATATAATTTAATAATAAAAAAACATGAGTAATAAAAATATTTTAGAAACACGAAAAAGTTCTATTCGACGATTAAAAATTATTTCTGGGCAAATTTCAGGATTAATAAAATTGATTGAAGAAGAAGATTGCAACAAACTTTTAACACAAGTAAAAGCAACAAAAAGTGCTTTTAATGGATTTGCATCAGAATTGATGAAAAACATGCTTAGTGAATGCTTATATGATATTAAAAATCAAGATTGTAAAACTGGAGACTGTGCAGAAAAAGATGCAAAAGAATTAAAAAAAATAAACGAAATAATTACAAAATTTACATCCATATAATCTTAAAATTTGAACGAAATGACTGAAAATAAAAAAAATAGTCCCATAATTATTTCTAATAATGATGATGGTATTCGATGCGAAAGGTATATAGAACGCCAATATCCACAAGTCCCAAGAGGAATGCGACATAAATTTTTTAGAACAAAAAAAATTGCTGTTTTTCGAGACGGAAAACGATTGAAGATTGAAAAATCTCTTACTTTACACAAAGGTGATGAGCTAAAGATTTTTTTTCAAGCGTCAGAATTTGGACAAAAAAAAATAATGAAAAAAGATATAAATTTTGATTCTGTTTTAAAAAATCCAAAGCTTAAAAAAATAAAAATTTTATATGAAGATGAATTTTGCTTAATTGTAAATAAACCTGCAGGAATAGCTGTTCACCCTGGATCGAAAATTAAACACGGACACTCTCTTATTGATTATTGCGTTGCATTAATACGAAATAAAAATCCAGAATCTCCAGAACCAAAACTTGTGCATAGATTAGACAAAGACACTTCTGGACTGGTAATGATAGCAAAAAATGATGGATTTTTGCGAAAAATTATAAATTTATTGCAAACTGGAAAAATTCAAAAAATATATAAAACCTTGGTTCGTGGTGCTTTTTTAAAAGACTCGGGAACAATTACAGAAAAAATTGCTCGACGCGAAGAACGAGCCCAAGGTGGAGGAAGTAAATATACTAAAATTTCTATAAACTCTGAAAAAGGAAAAGACTCGGTTACGCATTATACAGTTGAAGCATATTACCCAAAACTTGATGCATCGCTTGTAGAAGTTTTACTAGAAACAGGAAGAATGCATCAAATTCGAATTCATTTTGCATCAAACAATCACCCACTTGCAGGAGACCAAATTTATGGAGATTTTAGATGGAATAGAGAATTACAAAAAGAATTTAAGCTAAAAAGACAAGCTCTTCATGCATTTTCTTTACAATTTATTCACCCAGAAACAGGAGAAAAAATATATGTAGAAAGTGAAGTTCCTGATGAAATTACAAATATTTATAGATAATATTTTTATTTATAAACAATTATGATAAAATACTTTCACGCATTTTCTAAATTTATAAAAAAAATATGTCTAAAATTACAAAAGTTCATAAACCATTTGAGTTAAAATGTAAATTTACTCCAAAGGGAGACCAGCCAACAGCTATAGAATTTTTGATAAAAGGATTAAATGAAAACAAAAAACATCAAACTCTTTTAGGAGCAACTGGAACGGGTAAGACATTTACCATGGCAAATATAATTCAAAATCAGCAAAAACCAACGCTTATTTTAGCACATAATAAAACTCTTGCTGCACAGCTTTGTACAGAATTTCAAGAATTTTTTCCAGATAATGCTGTTTCATATTTTGTTTCATATTATGATTATTATCAACCTGAAGCATATATGCCAGCGAGTGATACATATATTGAAAAAGAAGCAACCATAAATGACGAAATTAATAGACATAGACATGCCGCAACATACAATTTATTAACACGAGATGATGTTATTATTATTTCATCTGTTTCTTGTATTTATGGATTAGGAAGCAAAGAAGACTATCAAGCTCTTGCTATTGAATTAAATGTTGGTGAAGAAATTGTAAGAAATGATTTATTAAAACAATTTTCAGAAATTCAATATACTCGGGTTGCTTCAGACTTTAAACCAGGAATGTTTCATGTTATGGGAGATAGTGTAGAAGTGTATCCACCAGCAGAAGAACACGCATATCGAATCGAATTTTTTGGAGATGAAATTGAAGGAATTACTGCAATTGATCCATTTACTGGAGAGATTTTGGGAAGTCATGACAAGGCTGTTATTTTTCCTGCAAAGCATGCAGTTACACAAAAAGAAAAAATTAAAGAATGTGCCGAAGATATTAAAGTTGATGTAAAAGCACGAGTAAAATGGTACCAAGAAGAAGGACGGGTTGTAGAAGCAGAACGAATTCAAACACGAAGTGAATATGATATTGAAATGCTTTTGGAAACTGGATATTGTAATGGAATTGAAAATTATACTCGATATTTATCTGGAGAAATAGCAGGAAGCCCTCCATCAACACTTTTAGATTTTTTTCCAGAAGATTTTCTTTTATTTGTAGATGAATCACATATTACAATTCCTCAAATTGGAGCAATGCACAATGGGAATCTTTCACGAAAAAATACACTAGTAGATCATGGTTTCAGACTTCCTTCTGCACATGATAACCGTCCTTTAAAATTTGAAGAATTTGAATCAAAAGTAAATAAAGCAATTTATGTTTCAGCAACACCTGGTAAATATGAATATGAAAATTGTGATAGAGAAAAAGACTTTGCACAACAAGTAATTCGTCCAACAGGTCTTCTTGATCCTATTATTTCTATTCGTCCATCTGAAATTGAAAAATATGATGAAAATCTTCATACTATTTCAAAAAGTGAAGCAAATAATCAAATTGAAGATTTAAATATTGAAATTTCTAATAGAATAAAACTTGATGAAAAAGTTTTGGTAACAACAGCAACAAAAAAAATGGCAGAAAAACTTTCTGCATATTTTGATGAAATTGGAATTAGATCAAAATATCTGCATTCGGAAATAGAAAATATGGAACGGATTGAAACAATTCAAGCGTTGCGACTTGGTGAGCTAGATGTAATTGTAGGGGTAAATCTTTTACGAGAGGGGTTAGATATTCCTGAAGTTTCAATGATTGCGATATTAGATGCTGACAAACGAGGATTTCTTCGTTCAAGAGATGCACTTCTTCAAATTATTGGACGGGCAGCACGAAATAGCAAAGGTATTGCTATAATGTATGCAGATGTTATGACTCCAGCAATGGAAGAAGCAATCGACGAAACAACAAGAAGAAGAGATATTCAAAAAGCTTATAATAAAGAACATGGAATTACTCCAACAACCATTAAAAAACATGTAAAGGCTTTGAATATAGAGAAAAAAGAACGAAAAACTAAGATTTCTAAATCTAAAAAAGATAATTTAAAAGAATGGATTCGAGAATTGGAAGCAAAACTTGAAATTTCTATTCAAAATCTTGAATTTGAAAAAGCCGCCGATTTAAAAGATGAAATTGAAATGCTAAAAAGTGAATTAAAATAATTACACTTTAGAGATTGAGCTTGTAGCAATATTACATAATTTAGATTTCCACAAGTTCAATCTAAAATTTCTTTAAAATTTCTAAGATTTCATCTTTTGAAACTTCTCCACTTTTTAATGCACAATATACATTTGCAAAAAATAATTCATTAATATTTCCCGCGTCAAATCTTTCTCCTTCAATAGAACATGCAGACACTGATATATTTGATTTCAACAATTGCTCAAATCCATCAATAAGCCTTGTTTCTCCTCCTTCAGAACTTGTTGCATTTTCCAATGCATTCCAAATATCAGAAGTACAAATATATTTACCAATAATTGCCTGATTTGAGGGCGCATCTTTTTGTGCTGGCTTTTCTACAACATTTTTAATTACACTTACTTTATTTGTAGAATTATTTATATCAACAACACCATACGAAGAAATAGTTTCTAAAGGAACAGATCTTACACCAACAACAGAAGATTGTGTTGTTTTATATGCTTCTAAAAGTTGTTGAATTGAAGATTTTTTAGACTCTTCAGAATTATTATTTGGAAAAGTTAAATCATCACCAAACACTACAACAAATGACTCATTTTTCAATAAATGCTTTGCTTGTAATATTGCATGCCCATCACCGAGTTGCTCGGCTTGTCGCACAGAAGAAAACTTAATTTTATTAAATTTTGTAATTTTTTCTAAACGAATTTTACTATCTGTATCACCTGCATCTATTTTTTTTTGCAATTTTTTTTCAAGATTTGGAAGTGCATCAAAATAATCCATAATTTCATATTTTCCTTTTGATGTTATAAATATGATTTCTTCTATTTCTGCATTTACGCATTCTTCTACCAAAATATCTAATACAGGTGTATCAAAAACAGGTAGCATTTCTTTTGATGCCGATTTTGTAAGAGGTAGCATTCTTGTTCCCATTCCCGCCACAGGAAATAGAGCTTTTGTTATTTTTTTCATATATCTTAATTATAATTTAAAATCTATAATTTTATCTAAATTTATTATTTTTTTAATACAAGCGGCTCAAAATCAAAATGCTTTTTCCCTACAAACAAAGTTGTTCCATTTATAGCTCCAGCTTCTAATAATTTTTTTTGAATACCCATTTTATGAATTACATCTCTAATTCGCATCATAGCCTCTCTGTTTTGCATATCCGTTTGTATCACAATTTGTTCAAATCGTTTTCCAGTAATTCTAAATCCCTCTCTTCTTAATACTCCAAAATCATCACCCAATTGAATTTCTTTTTCTATAATAAAAAATTTAGGATCTACTTTGTCTAAGTGAGGCTGAAATAATTGAACTTCGTCTGATTTTCGCTTTTCTTCTTCTATTTTTCTTTCTTCAACTCTAATTTCTTCTATTACTTTCCATGCATTTTCTTTTAATGCATTTAAACCAGTTCCAGCAAATGACGCGATTGGCAAAGGACGAACTCCTGTTTCTTTTTCAAATTCATCTTGCAAAAATTCTAATAATTCAGCATCTCCTGCTAATGTATCAATTTTTGAAAAAACAATAATTTCTTTTTTTTCTGCTAATTCTTTTGAATAATTTTCAAGCTCTTTTCTAATTATTCTATAATCATCCAACGGCTTGGGAAGTGAAATATCTACTAAATGAATACAAATTTTACTTCGAGAAATATGACGCAAAAATTCATCACCAAGACCTTTTCCCTCACTTGCTCCTTCAATTAATCCTGGAATATCACAAGCAATAAAAGTTCTATCATCAGATAAACTTACTACTCCTAAATTTGGAATAAGTGTTGTAAAATGATACGCTGCAATTTTGGGTTTTGCTGCAGAAATCTGAGAAATCAATGTTGATTTTCCTGCAGAAGGAAGACCAATAATCCCAACATCCGCAACAAGTTGTAATTCTAGATCTATATAAATTTCTTCTCCGGGTTCTCCTAACTCTGCAAATCGAGGAGTTTGACGAATAGAACTTTTGAAATGTTCATTTCCATAACCACCACGCCCACCTCTTGCTATCACAAATTCTTCACCATCAATTCTAAAATCATACAAAACTTCTTGAGTTTCAGAATTTCTAATAATTGTTCCAACTGGAACTTCTAATATAATACCATCTCCACCTTTTCCATGAAGCTGTCTCCCCTGCCCTCCTTCACCATTTTCTGCTTTAAATTTTTTCTTTGTATGCAAGTGAATTAAACTATTTAAATTGCAATTTGCCTTTAAAATAACACTTCCACCACTTCCACCATCTCCACCATCTGGACCTCCTTTTGCTAAAAATTTAGCCCGCAAAAGTGATATAGAACCACTTCCACCATTCCCAGCTTTTAAATAAAGAGATGTTTGATCACAAAACATTATAGTATGTTAAAATTAATTATTTTATTTTTTTTCTGAAATATATTCACCTTCTTTATATTCTATTTCTTCTTCATCAATTGGTGCATTTTCTAAATCTTTTTGAATAAATAAAACAAGAAGAGGTGTTGCAATAAAAATTGATGAATATGTTCCAATAAAAATACCAAATGATAATGCAAAAATAAATGCAAAAATACTTGGAGCCCCCCAAATCAAGAGAGAAACCAGTACAAATAATGTTGAAATAGAAGTATGTAATGATCTTCCCATTGTTTGCCAAAGTGAATCTTCAGCAATTTGTTCTATTAAATGAGATTTTTTACCATTTAAATTTTCTCTTAATCTATCAAAAACAACAATTGTGTCATGAACAGAAAATCCAAGAACAGTTAAAAGCGCTGTTACAAACAATGTATCCACTTCTAAATTTATAAATTGCCCCAATAATGCAAACGCACCAGCAATAATTAACACATCATGAACCAAAGCAATAATTGCAGTCATTCCAAATCTCCAAGATGAAATTCCCTTTGGAACCGTTCTAAATGTCCATGCTAAAAACAAAATAATAGCAGATATTGCCATTAATAAAGTTGTTAATGCCTGTGTTTTAAAATAATTTCCCAAACTTGCTCCAACCGTAGAAACTCCTTCAACTTTTATAGACTCGTCTTTTTTTTGCAACTCTTCCAATAATTTTTCTTGATTTTCAGAAGATAATTCATGAGATTTAATAACAAAATCATGCCCTCCTTGAATTTCTGAAACCTTTGGAGAAATCTCTTTTCCAAATAAATCTACATATACTTCTTTTAATATTTCAGAATTTAATTCTGTGTTTTCAGAAGATAATATTAACTCTGTTCCTCCAACAAAATCTATTCCTAATGATAATCTAAACGAAGGTGCTATCAAGAAAAATAAACTTAAAAACACTAAAACTCCAGAAAAAGAAAACCAATATTTCTTATTTTTTATTATATCAAATCTCATAATTTTTATTCTTTTTAAATATTATATTTATATAAATAGTATAGATAAAAGAGAAGATAAATACAAATTTTATTATAATTAAAAAAACAATCTATTTATCTTACATGCTCAATTCTCTATCCTCTAAAATATCAGATAAGTGAGACATTATTTTTATAGATATATCATCCCAAGAATATTTATTTTCACTAGCCGTTTTTATATTTTGCTCTGAAATAAAATGATATTTATCATCTTGATATATCGCATATATACTTTTCATAGATTTAAATAAATCTAAATATGACAATGGATCAAAAAAGAAATTGTCAGGAGGGCAAATTTCTGGCAATGCTCCATAAGTTGAGCATAAAATAGGAGCTCCACATTTCATCGCTTCCAATAATTCTTTTCCTTCTGTGTCGTAAGTATCAGGTTTTATAAAAGCTACACACTTTGAATATAATAAAATTTTTTCTTCTAACAAACGAGGTGATACAATTTTAATTTTATCGTTCCGTTGTAAAAAATGCGTAAATTTAAAAGCATCTTTAAATGGCTCTTCAATAATTAATAGCATATCAGAATCGGGATATCTTCCCAAAAAAAGCAAAAATGCATTTATTGTATTTTCTATTGTTTCTAATGTTTCTTTTGAATAAAAAAAATGAAGAGGTAATTCATCATATTTTTTTTGCTGTTCAAAATTGTGTTCATACAAATTATTCATTTCAACAATATCGTCAATATTTTCTCTTTCTTGTGAAGATATTTCACAATTTTCATCAGGAATAAATTTTACAATATCTTGAATTATTCCAATATTACTTACCAAAATAGGATTATCGTCTTCGTCTATTTCTTCTCGTAATTCATTTGCTAAAAACTCTGAAGGAACAATATTTAAATCTGCATTTTCCCAATTTTTTTTATACCATTTTTTTTGCTGATATCGCATGTGGTCTTTTAAAAAAATATCAGGATTATGCAATGGTTTTAAATGATTTGTAATATGAACATGCAAACAATCTCGTTCTAATAAAACAGGCATTGGTGTTGTAAAAAATGCAATATCAAATTTTCCAAGCCATGCCATATGTCCATTTTTCATTGCTAGCGTTTCTACTAAATCATCAATTGCTGGATAATTTATAAATCTAATAAGTTTATAGAGTTTATCTATTTTTAGATTAGTATGTATTCTTCGCACATTATGATATTTATCAAATTTATATTTTGGAGGTAAATGTTCATTGCCGGTTGTCCAAATATAAAATACATCATTTGGATTATTCCGAAATAATGCATGACAAAAATCTTCACAAAAATATTCTCCATTAGATGGAATCTCATTTAAAAATGGCCGAAAATCAAGAAGAATATTCATATGTAAATCCTTATTTATTAAAAAATTTATTTATTAAATATAAATTATCATATACTATCTTCACAAATTATACAAAAATATTATAATTATTATTATTTATATATAAAAAATGAAGCCTACTTACAAAATAGAATGTGTAAAATGCAAGAGTCAATTTAAAGAAGAAGAAACAATTACAAGATGTTTAAATTGTGGTCAAGCTCTTGATGTTATTTTTGATATTGAAAAATTAAAACAAAATATTAATGTATATAATATTAAAAATACTCCAATTTCTGCTGTAAAATATTTAGATTTTTATCCATTAAAAGATAAACAAAATGTTATTACTTTAGACGAAGGAGCAACACCTCTTATAAAATCTGCAGAACTTTCAAAAAAATATGGAATTAAAAATTTATATATTAAAAACGAAGGAGCAAATCCTACAGGAGTTTTTAAAGATAGAGGATCTTTGGTTGAAATTTCAAAAGCAGTAGAACTAAAAGCTACTGGAATTGTTGTGGCATCCACAGGAAATATGGCAGCATCTGTTTCTGCATATTCTGCACGAGCAGGCATTCCTTGCTATGTAATTGTTCCAGACACTACACCACTAGGAAAACTTTCTCAAAGCTTGGCATATGGAGGAAATGTGATAAAAGTGAGAGGAACATATGCAGATTGTGTAAAACTTTCGAGTGAAATGTCTAAAAAATATGGATATTTACTAGCTGGAGATTATGCATTTAGAGGAGAAGGACAAAAATCAATCGCATATGAAATTATAGAACAATTAAACTGGAAAGTTCCAGATGTTGTTTTAGCGCCAGTGGGATGTGGAACAAATTTATATGGAATTGCAAAAGGATTTTTTGAATGGTTTGATCTTGGATTAATAGACAAAGTTCCAAGAATTATTGGAACACAGCCAGAAAAAGCAGACACACTTTGTAGTGCTTTTCACGCAAATGAAAAAGAACAAAGGACTATTGATTTTCCATCATCCCTTTGTGGGGCGGTAAATATTGGAGCGCCTTTGGATGACATGAAATTATTAAATATTATTCGTGATTCAAAAGGAGATTTTGAAATGATAGATGATACCAGTGTATTGGAATCTCAAAAAGATATGGCTATGCTTGCCAGTGTATTTACAGAGCCAAGTGGAGCAATTCCAATTGCATGTTTAAAAAAATTAAAAGAAAAAAATATTATTTCTGAAGACGATGTAGTGGTTTGTGTTGCTACTGGAGTTGGATTAAAAGATTCTCATTCTGCAACTATTTTATTTCCAGATTTTCCAGCCGTAGAAAATAGTATTGAAGATATTGCTGAGTTTTTAGAATCTGGAATTTTAGATTTAAAATCAGATAAAAATAATAGTGAAATTTTATTTTCTACCAAACCATCTTCTGATGATATTCAGAAAATAGCAAAAACACAATTTAGTTTTGATGCAGAAAAAAATCCAAAATTTTTTAAAGAATTGTGCGAAGAAATCATTTTATTTTTTGAAAGAAGAACAGAAATGAAAAAAGGTGAATTTCAAGCAATTCTAGAAGAAGTAATTGCAAATTCTAAATTAGAATCAAATACTATATTAAAAATAGTCGATGTTGTAGGAACTCATTATTTTAATAAAAAAGCAGAGGCAAAAGTAGTAATTCAATTTCAAGGAGAAGAAATTTCTGCCGAAGCAACAGGAACAGGTTCTGTAGATGCTGCAATTTCTGCAATAGAAAAATGTATTTCTAAAAAAACTGATTTTAAAATATTTTTAAATAATTTTGAAGTAAATGTTCAAAGTGGAGGACTAGATGCAAGTGTGCGTGTAAAAGTAACATTTTCAGATGAAAATAATAATTCAGTAACAGTTGTTGGAGTTTCTCCAGATTTGGTTGTTGCATCTTTATCTGCATATCAAAAAGGATTTGTTCGATTGTTTAACAAACAATAAAACTAAAACTAAAAATAGAAGTAAAAATAAAATAATCTTGCAAAAAACCTATTATGAATATATATTCATAATAGGTTTTTTTATATATTTAAATTTTTTGAAAAAAAAAATGACTAGACCACACAATAAACGAGAAATTTCTGGAAAACCAAAAGTTTCATATTTCAAACCTAATGGGATTTGTGCTTCTGAATTAGAACAGGTTGAGCTTTCTCTTGATGAATGGGAGGCATTACGACTGTTTAATAAAGAAAATCTTAATCAAACAGAAGGGGCAGAAAAAATGAAAATTTCTCAAAGCACATTCCAGAGAATTTTGTGCAGTGGACGAAAAAAACTTGCACTTGCTGTGCTTGATGGAAAAGCAATAAAAATTCAAGCTAAATAACATTATCAATAATTATTTAATTTATAAATTATGAAACAAATTACTTTTAAAGAAAAATATCCGGTTTTTACGCTGGAGATAGAAAAAGAAGAATGTGTATTTTCTTCTACAGATGAAATTATTTCTTATTTTCAAGAAAAAGTTGAAGCGCATCCTGTTGCTGATTTTATCTCTATTTTTGATCATTTTTCTCATACTAAAAACCTAGAAACATCTGGAAAAGGCGGAGAAATTTCTCCAGAAATTTTGGACGCAAAAAACATTGTTTTTTGTTTTGGAAAAGAACTTCCTTCTCCTCTTGTTTTGGCAGTTCGTCCACGGTCTATTGGAGTAGCAGAATTCTCTGGAAAATTCGTGATTTCATTTATGGAAACACCAAATCCAGCTTCTACAAAAACAGTAGAAGGATGGATCAAAAATCTTGCGAAATAATTTAATAAAAAAAATATGTCTGAAAATAATTCAAAAAATCAGAAAATTTCATTTTCTCAAATAATAGAATCACTAGAAGCTCGGTGGTTTATGTCTTCTATGGCAACTGGTGCTATGGGGATTTTTACTTTTTTAGTTGCAATGGCACTAAAGATTTCTGCTCTAAAATTTCTGGCGTTTTTCTTGATTTTTTTAGCTTTTGGAGTTTTTATTGTTTCTTCTGTTTTAACAATAATTCGTCTTATAAAATTTCCAAAATCTGTATTGCTTGATACAAAACATCCAGTAGCATCAAACTTTTTTGCAGGAATTTCTATTTCAGCGGGAGTGTTGAGTACGGCAGTTTCTAATGTTTTAATTCCTGCAAAAATTCTTCCTGCTTCATCTGGTTCAATTCTAGCATTGGTTTTATATATTATCGCAATTGTTTTGGGGGGTTCATTTTATATTATGGTAAGCTCAAATCTTATTAAATCAGAAAAAACTAAATCAAATCATGCTATGGGAGTGTGGCTTTTGCCTCCTGTAGGGATTTTTGTTGCAATTTTTGCTGGAAATTTTGCATCTCCTCATCTTTCTTTAGAACTTGCAAAAACAATTTTAATGACAAATCTTTTTATTTTTGGAATTGCATTATTCGGATATTTTTACACGATGAATATGATTTTTCACAGAATTAAATTTCATCCACTTCCACCTGCAGCAATGGCTCCGAGTTTTTTGATTCCTCTTGCACCAGTTGGAGTGTCAGTTATTGCACTTTTTAGTTTAATGAAAGGAATTTCTTTAATTCCAGGATTTTCTGTACTTTCAGGTAGTATCACTTCATTTTTTCTGCTTTATACTCCTTTTATAATTGGATTTGGATTTTTCTGGATTATTTCCACCTTTCTTATTATTAAGCATTATCTTAAAATAGATGGAATTCCTTTTTCTCTAGGATTCTGGGCATTTGTTTTCCCTCTTGATGCATTCGGAATTGGACTATTTCTTGTATCAAAAAATCCATATTTCAGCTTTCTACTTCCAGTGGCAATTGCTGTTTGGGTGCTTTCTATCGCCGTTTGGATATATGTTTCTTCTAAAACCTTTTGTGCAATGAAAAGCGGAAAAGCCTTCCAAAGACCAAAATCTGTTCAAGCGCAACCAGAGGGGAAGTAAGAAAAAAATACATCTTTTATAACAATAAAAAGCAAGAGGTTTATAAAAACTTCTTGCTTTTTTGTAAAAAGAGGTTAGAGTATACTCTAAGTATTTTTAACTTTTTTTGTATGACGGAAATAATGACTAAATTGAGTGGCTCTCAAGAGCAAAT
>CAZDZQ010000005.1:0-2002 GCA_964509985.1 uncultured Candidatus Peribacteria bacterium | reverse complement strand
TTTCATCACATTTTATTATATTTTCACATTTTTCTCCAAAATCATCTGGAAGTTGTATATCTGAAATTTGTTTAAATTCTTCTATAAACTGTTTTTCATTTTCACTAAATGCCAAAACTTCCCCATTTGCACCAAAAACTATACTCACCACCAACACAACACTCAACAAAAACTTTTTCATATTTTTTTCAAATTAAAGAATATAAGAGTTAGATCTTATTTAAGCACTCTTACAAAAAGTATACCATGCCAAGAAGAGAAAATTGGACTTTTTTTTATTTCATTAATATCCATTTCCAAACAGGAAGCACTCGAATAGAAAATCCATCAAGAAAAATTTCATCATTTTCATCTTCTGTTAAAATTATACCTGATGATAAATTATAAAACTTCATTGCATCTATCAATCCCGAAATTTCTCGTTGCCTCGTTTCAATATTCGAAAGAGTTTTGGTTACCTGAATAGCAGAAGTAATTTCCCCTTTATGAATATCTTTAAGTACAAAATCACATTCAGATTTATTGTTTGTATTGTGATAATAAATTTCTGTATGCGTTTTTGCACTTCGTCTTTTAAGCTCTAAAAAAACCATATTTTCCAAAATTCGACCCCTATTTTCTGAAAATTTAAAAGAGATAGAATTAGCAAGCCCAGTATCTATAGAATACACTTTTTTAGGATTTATAAGTTGTTTTTTTAATGAAAAATCATACTTAAAAACAGTGAAAAGTAAATAACTATTCTCTAAATATTGAATATAATCTTTTATAGTAGTAATACTTGATATATTCGAAATTACTTTAAGAGTTGTATAACTAAATTCTTTTGCAACATTCGAAATTAAATAATAAAAAATATCAGAAATTCCTTTTTTATGAGTAATCGAATGTTTCGCAATAATATCCCTATACAAAATATTATCATGTAATATTTTAAAAAAATCAGATTCTTCTGTTTGTAAATATTTCAAAAAACCTCCTTTCTTCGCATATTCATTAAAAAAATTTTGAAATAAAATAGATTTGCTTCTGTTATAAAAATCATTCTTTTCAAATGAAAACTTTTTAAATCGCAAAAATTCATGGAAACTCGCTGGAAATAATTCTAATTGAATATATCTACCTGTTAATCGAGTTCCAAGTTCTTTAGAAAGTAAATTTGCATTTGACCCTGTAATATAAATTTTATTTTCGTAATCATGTAATCGTCGAATAAATTTTTCCCATCCTTCAATATTTTGAATTTCATCAAAATAAAAAGAAGACTGTTTGCCAAAAAGCTCAATGAATACCTCATATAATTTTTCAAAATCGTCTACTTCAAAAGAATGAAGCCGTTCGTCATCAAAATTTAAATAATAAGAATTTTCCTTTTGTGTCTTCTTAAATTCAGAAAGCAAAATTGATTTTCCCGATCTCCTAATTCCAGAAATAATTATAATAAAATCTGAATAAGATTTTCTCTCTAACTCACCCATTTGATATCGCTCTATATTCTTTTTTTTTGTAGAAAATAGATTTTTTTGCTCTAAAATAACTTTTTTTAAAATATCTTTTGTTATCATATAATTTTAATAATAGTCTCCAGTCTGAATGGAGACTATTACATATTCACTCCAATAGCAAGCGAGTAATTACTTCACAAAATCTTTCAACCCATACACCAATTCTGCCATTTGTCCTCGTGTTAAATTTTCTGAAACTTCAAAACTTTCAACATCTATATTATTTTCTTCTAATTTTTCTAAATATACATCATACCAATTTTTTGAAGTTTTTAATTCTGTTTGTTCACCAATTAAAACATTTACAATAATTTTGCTTGCTTCTACAAAATTTATATTTTGATTTGGGTGAAATGTATTATCTTCAAATCCTGAAATAATATTTTTACTTTTTGCAAAGTTTACATAATTTGCATACCAGTTATTTTGTTTAATATCTGTAAAATATTGAGTTGAGATTTCATCTATTTCTGTTTGAGAATATTTTGCTAAAAGTA
>CAZDZQ010000004.1:0-28066 GCA_964509985.1 uncultured Candidatus Peribacteria bacterium | reverse complement strand
TACTTTTAGCAAAATATTCTCAAACAGAAATAGATGAAATCTCAACTCAATATTTTACAGATATTAAACAAAATAACTGGTATGCAAATTATGTAAACTTTGCAAAAAGTAAAAATATTATTTCAGGATTTGAAGATAATATTTTTAAACCAAATGAAAAAATTAACTTTGCAGAAGCAAGCAAAATTATTGTAAATGTTTTAATTGGTGAACAAACAGAATTAAAAACTTCAAAAAATTGGTATGATGTATATTTAGAAAAATTATCTGAAAATAATATAGATGTTGAAAATTTTGAAGTTTCAGAAAATTTAACACGAGGACAAATGGCAGAATTGGTGTATGGGTTGAAAGATTTTGTGAAGTAAAAAACTTAATTAAAAAAAATATGCTATATATTGTTGCAACTCCTATTGGAAATTTATCAGATATAAGTTTTAGGGCTATAGAAATATTAAAATCTGTAGATATTATCTTGGCTGAAGATACGCGACAAACAAAAAAATTGTTATCTCATTATGAAATAACAGAAAAAATAGTGTGGTCATATCATGCAAGAAGTCCACAAAGTTCTATTAATTCTATTATAGAGCATTTGAAAAATGGAAAAACCATGGCACTTGTTTCAGATGCTGGAACTCCTGCAATTTCTGATCCAGGTGTAAAATTGGTTGCAGATGTAAAAAAATCAGGAATAACAGTTTCACCAATTCCAGGGGCTTCTGCATTTATTTCAGCTCTTTCTGCCAGTGGATTTCCATCGCATCGATTTGAATTTTTAGGATTTTTACCACATAAAAAGGGGAGACAAACATTGTTGAAGATGATTGCAAAATCTGAACATACTATGATTTTTTATGAATCTACTCATCGAATTGAAAAATGTGTAGATCAAATGAATGAATTTTTTCCTGAAAAAAAAGTTTGTATTGCAAGAGAATTAACTAAAATATATGAAGAATTTTTAATTGGAACTCCAGAAGAAATTAAAAAAATATTTGAGAAATTTCCAGAAAAGAAAAAAGGGGAGTTTGTTGTTTTGGTATCCTAGCTTATTCTTCAATCCACAAAATTCTTCTCAAGCTCATTTTCATATCACATTCATCATCAAAACTATATGCTTCTAAAACAGAAATATCATGATTTTTTCCTGATATTTCTATTTTTTCAGAGGAAACTTCATATGGCTGAATTTTAAAAATAGAAATTATTTTATTTGGTTTTTGATACGAAATCATTACCGTTTGACTATTTTTAATTTTTTCTTTTAAAATTTTTATTTTTTTATTTTCATTCAATTTTTTATCAGATAAATAATAATGAAATCGTGAAAAAAAATCTCTAACTCGTTCGTCCATTTTAATATCAGATTTTCGTAAAAGTCGCTTCATTTGCATTCCTTCAAAACTTCTACACCGACTGAGTGCAACATAAGCTTGACCATGTGCAAAAGTTCCACGTCCAAAATCTATAAAAACTTTATCAAATGTTTTTCCTTGGCTTTTATGAATAGTAATTGCCCAAGCAAGTTTTACTGGATATTGTTTAAAAGAACCAATTTGTTCTCTTTCTAAAACACCTTGTTTCATTACATATTTAGAAATATCCCACTGGTGTTTTTTTACCTCATGGGTTTTTGTAACAATATCTGTTCCGATTTTAGACTTTGTTTCTATTGTTAAAATTTGAAGATCTTTATCTATTTTAATTATTTTACCAAGTGTTCCATTTACCCATTTTCGCTCTTCGTCATTGTTTAAAAAGATAACCTGAGCTCCTGTTTTTAATACTAAATCATCTTCTGCTGGAAATAAATTTTTCTTCACTTCTCCTACTATTTCTGATTCCGATAAAAATGCATCAGTTTTTATCTCTGCCAAATTTTTCATATTTATAGCATCTACATCTTTGTTTGTAGTGCACAATGAAATAATTCCAGAATCTTTATTCGGATAAAATCCAGATTTCGCAGTACATTTATTCAACTCTTTTATCTGATTATAATTTATAGAATTATCACGAACAGAATTAAGCAAATCCACAAATCCAGAATCTTCTTGTCTATACACTTTTTCAAGCTCTACAAATTCAATAAAAAAATCATCTCTATTAAAAACCTCAGAATTAAAAAAATATGGTGCAGTGTAGCCATATTCATCATAAAAAATACTTTTATCTTGAGATGTAATAACAGGAGGAAGTTGGTATAAATCACCAATAAAAATCATTTGAACTCCTCCAAATGGTTCATCACTTTTTCTTACATTTCGCAGAAAAATATCCATTGCATCCATCAAATCTGCACGCACCATAGAAATTTCATCAATAACAATAGTTTCAATTCTTTTATATAAATTCGGATTTTTTGGTTTTTTCAATTTTAACGCTTCGGGTAATTCATATCCTGGTTTTAATCCAAAAAAAGCATGAATAGTTTCTCCATCAATATTTACAGCAGATACTCCAGTTGGAGCAAGAACAACCATTTTTTTTTCTGACGTATGTCTAAAATAATCAAGTAATGTTGATTTTCCAGTTCCTGCTTTTCCTGTTAAAAAAATATGCTTTGATGATTTATTCATCAAAGCTAAAACAGATTTTGCCTGTGTTGAAAAATTATATTGCGTCATAGTTTTCTGGTGGATTTAATATTATTTCATTTAATTCATTTATAATATCCAAAAGCTCTCCTTCAGAAAATCCATGTCCTAAAATTCCTTGCTCTAGTGTTTCAAAATCACTGACATGACACCCAACACAATGCACTCCATAGTCCATAAAAATTTCTACAGCAAATGGGTTTTCTCTAATTATATCTCCAATAATAGATGTTCGTGTTACTAGTTTTTCTGAGATATTATTTTCAGATTTTTTATCTTCTATTGTTGGAGAATTTTTATACTTATTATCAGAATTAGTCATTGTAATTAGTCATTATATTGTATGTTATTTTTAGTATAACAGAAATCTAATAATTTGATAAATTCTTCTTTTGATACAAATTTATTCGGAGTAAAATATTCACCTGTTTCATTAAAGATATTAGCATCTTTAGACCAAGAAACATATTTTGCAAACCATGCATATGTTGGAACATCTATAAAACTAGTTTTTTCTGAGTAGGAATTTATATCTATTTTTAAACCTCTTGCCATCATAGCGAGTGTTTCAACTTTTGTAATTTTATCTTCAGGTCGAAAGTCTCCATTTCCATATCCTATTATTATTTCTGCTTTTTCACCTTTTAAAACAGGTTCTACAAACCAATCATTAGAATTTTCATCAATATCATTAAAATTTGATTTTTGATTTTTTTTGAGTTCTTCTGTTGGTATTGAATCTATTTTATTTAAAACAATATTTACAGCTTCTGCTCTATTCCATCTTGTATCAGTGTTATTCTTTTTTATTTTATACAATGGATAGATAATTTCAGAATAACTCAGATTTATAGATTTTGGATTCCCAAGTCGTTGTTGTTGAAATGTGAGATTTATAAGATTTTCACCATAGATAAAGTCTTCATTTATAACATTTACAATAAATGTTATACTATTGTCTTTATTTAAAAAATGTGTAATATTTTTAGAATTTATATTTATATTATTAATTGAAATATGGAGAGAATTTAAATATAGAAAATCTGAAAATGGAAATGTATAAGAAAGAGTATTAATTTTTGAAAATTCTGATTTTTTTTCTGGTGTAATTTTTACACTATATTTTTCACTAGAAGTGATT
Organism: uncultured Candidatus Peribacteria bacterium; assembly: GCA_964509985.1. GTDB lineage: Bacteria > Patescibacteriota > Gracilibacteria > CAIRYL01 > CAIRYL01 > SZUA-1403. The sequence continues at coordinate 24,325 of CAZDZQ010000004.1, read as the reverse complement.
TTTTCGTCTCCAATTGTTTTAAATGTTTTTCCAGATCTTAAAGCTTTAATGATGGTTGGATTAGAACCTCCAGAGCCTTTGTGTTTTTTTGATTTAGATGATGAATATTTGGGCGTAGGTGTACTCTTTATTGATGGTTTTATAATAATATTAGGATCCTCTTCCTCTTCATCTTCATCTTCCTCTTCCTCTTCCTCAATATTAAAAGTATTTTCTGTTGATAAGTATGCTATATTTTTTGCTTCATCAGAAGCTTTTACACATAAATATTTTCCAGTAAAGCTGTGGTCATTAAATTTTATAGGTTCTTCAGAGTTAAAATTTTTAGCATCTTCAAATTCTGTATCTTCGTTACACTCATTTTCAGTGGTAAGTACATATTTATAGCTTTCTAACTGAGGATTCTCGTCTGTTACTTTGATAATTACAATATCTTCAGTTGTAGTTTCTTCAGATATTCCATCTATAAATTCTATTTCTGGTTTATCTTCATCTTCTTCTGCTAAAGCTATATTAAGTCCAATATTAACAAAAGAGATAAATATAAAAAATATTTTTAACATAATCCGCATAAAAAAATTGTTTAAAAAGTGTAAATAGTGATGTTGTAATTTTTTTCGCAAGTTATCATAAAAGAAATAAATATAAAATTTATATCAAAAAAAACAGCAACATAATATGTTTACTGTTTTATAATTTATATTTTATACGCTAATTATCTAATAATCAAAGCATCGCTTCCAGCTCCAACTCCAATATATTTAACAGGAATATTTGTTTCTTTTTCTATAAAATATAGTAAAGCTTTTGCATTTTCGGGAAGATTTTCGTATTTTCGAATATTTGAAATATCAGTTTTCCAACCATCTTTATATTCAATGATTGGTTTTAATTTGGCTATTTCATCAGCACGAGAGGGGTATGTTTCTATATTTTTTTCATTTAATGTGTATCCTGTTACAACTCCAATTTTATCAAAAGCTGATAATACATCTAATTTTGTAATATTCCAATTATCAGGACTATTAACTCTTACAAATTTTCGCAAAGCAACTGTATCTATCCATCCGCATCTTCTTGGTCTTCCTGTTACAGCTCCAAATTCACCACCTTCTTTTCGTAAAAAGTCTCCTTCTTCTCCTAAAAGTTCAGAAGGAAAAGGTCCAGAACCAACTCTTGTGCAATATGCTTTTGTAACACCAATCACTTCTGTAAATTTTCGAGGTGAAATACCGCAGCCTGCACCCATTCCTCCAGTATTAATACTAGAAGAAGTTACAAATGGATATGTTCCATGATCAATATCTAGCATAAATGCTTGAGCCCCTTCTAATAAAAGGTTTTTATTTTCTGCTTCTGCTTTTTCCAAATATAAAGAGGTATCCAAAATATATTCTGATAATTCAGAATGTAAATCTGCATAAATCTTTTTTTCAGAATCTAAATCTAAATCTATATTATACATAGATTTTATTCGTTGTGCTGCTTCTTCTAGTTTTTTGTTAAAAATATCTAAGCCTGCTTTAAAATCTCCAGCCCTAATCCCAATTCTAGAAACTTTATCTGAATAGCATGGACCAATACCTCGTTTTGTAGTTCCAATTAAATTAGATCCTTTTGCATTTTCTTGAAATTCATCAATATCCTTATGAAAATCAAATAACAAATGAGCCTCTGAAGAAATTAAGATTCTTCCTTTTAAATCTACTCCTGTTTTTTCTAAATTTATAATTTCATTTTTTAATGATGGTAAATGAACAACGCATCCATTTCCAATTACTCCAATATTTTTTTCATCTATCATTGCAGATGGTAGTAATGAAAATATATATTTTTTTCCATTTCTTACAATTGTATGTCCTGCATTTGCACCACCACCAGATCTAACAATAATACTATGCGTTTCTCCTAATATATCTACCAATTTCCCTTTTCCTTCATCTCCCCATTGTGCACCTAAAACAACCGTAATTTTACTCATAAGTTTGTAGAAAATATATAAACCAAGTAAATATTATCAAACAAATTCTCTAGCTCAAAATGTAATTTTTTTAGTTTTTATCATGAATGTTCTCCTTGCTAAATTTCTTTTCTATGAGTACAGTGCTTTAGTATTGTTACTATTATAAGATTATTTCAGAATTTATGTCAGAAGAAAAAAAAGTTAAGTTTACAGATTTAGGATTGTCAGAAAATATTTTAAAGGCTGTTGAAAAAAAAGGATTTGAATATGCAAGTCCAATTCAAGCAGGAGTTATTCCGCTGTTATTAAACGGAGACAAAGATATTATTGGTCAAGCTCAAACAGGAACAGGAAAAACAGCTGCATTTGCGATTCCACTTCTTGAACGATTGGATCCATCAAAAAAAGAAAATCAAGCATTAATTCTTGCTCCAACTCGAGAGCTTGCAATTCAAGTAGCAGACGAAATTAAATCGTTTTCTATGCCAAATTCCCCACAAGTAATGGTAGTTTATGGAGGAAATTCTATTCGAAATGAAGAACAAGCTTTACGAAGAGGTCCACAAATTGTTGTAGGAACTCCAGGGCGAATGCAACATCATATCAGAAAACGAAATATTACAATGAATACTATTAAGTATTTTGTTTTAGATGAAGCCGATGAAATGTTAAATTTTGGATTTAGAGAAGAAATTGAAGAAATTTTGGGGCAAACTCCAGAAGAAAGAAAAGTTCTTCTTTTTTCTGCAACAATGCCAAAATCAATATTAGGAATTGTTAAAAATTATCTAAAAGATTATGACACTGTAAAAGCTGCAGCAAAACAAATGACAAATGAAAATATTACTCAAAAATATTTTTGTGTGAATCAACGTGATAAATTTGAAGCTTTGTGTCGAGTTATTGAAATGGAAGAACATTTCTATTCAATTATTTTCTGTCGAACAAAAATGGATACAGATTATGTAGCCAGTAAACTTGCTGCAAAACATTTAAGAGCAGAAGCTATTCATGGAGATATAGAGCAAAATCAACGAGAAAAAATTCTTACTCGATTTAAAGCTGGTAAAATTAATATTTTAGTTGCTACAGATGTGGCAGCAAGAGGTATTGATGTAGCAGCATTAAACTATGTAGTAAATTATTCTCTTCCAGAAAATTATGAAATTTATACTCATAGAATTGGTCGAACAGGTCGAGCAGGAAATAAAGGAACAGCAGCAACATTTATTGCTCCAAATGAATATTCTCGATTGAAATATTTTGAAAAAAACTTAAAAGCAAATATTGAAAAAGGAACAATTCCACAACCTGAAGAAATTATTAAACAAAAAGAAATGCACTTGGTAGAACAAGTAGAGCATATTGTTAATAATGAAAATCTGAAAGCAGTGTTGCCACTTGCTCAAAAGCTTCTAGAAGAAGGAGATGTAACAAATGTCGTAGCTGCTCTTCTAAAAAATGCATATGGAAATGATTTTGATGTAAAAAGCTATCTTCCTATTAGAAACGAAGAACCACGACAAGGAGGAGGGCGAAGCGGCGGAGGTCGTGGAGGATTCCGAGGCGGAAGATCTGGTAGAGGTGGAGACCGAAGAGGATCTGGTCGTTCTGGTGGAGATAGAAGAAGTTCTGGAGGAAGTGGATACAGAGGCGGAGGAAACTCTAATGGTGCAAGTCGATTTGGAGGAAAGAAAAAATAATTTTTCAATTTTAATAAAAAAAAATACTCATAATAACTTGAGTATTTTTTTTGTAAGTATTAATATTGTTGATATAATTAAGATTAATCTAATAAAACTCATGAGATTAAATAAATATTTAGCATCAAAAAATTATGCTTCTCGAAGAGGAGCAGATAAATTGATAGAAAAAGGGGCTGTAAAAATTAATGGAAAAATTGCAGAAATGGGACAACAGGTTGATGTTGAAAAAGATATTGTTGAAGTAAATCAGCAGATTTTAGACAACACTCAAAATGCTTTGCGATATTTTTTATTAAATAAGCCAACAGGAGTAACATGTTCAACAAAAAAAACCACAGATGATCCAAATATTATTTTGGATTATTTTACAGAAGAAAAAACAGGAGAAAAAAATTTTCCTAATATTTATCCAGTTGGACGACTTGACAAAGATTCATGCGGATTGGTTTTACTTACAAATGATGGAGATGTGACATTTGAACTAACTCATCCATCAAAAGAACATGAAAAAGAGTACTTTGTAGAAATTTGGAACGAATTAACAGATGAAATGCTGGAAAGATTGCAAAGACCTTTTCATATGTTGGGACAAAAAACACGAAGAGCTCGAGTAGAAAAAACAGGAATGTATACTTTTTTAATTACTCTACAAGAGGGAAAAAATAGGCAAATTAGAAGAATGTGTAGAGCTATTGGTTCAGGAGTAAAAATCTTACAGCGAGTACGAATTAATCATTTAGAATTACCAGACAATTTACCAGAAGGGGAGTGGATTGAAGTTAAATATGAAGATGTGATGTAATTAATAAAAATTACCATCTAAATCTTCATCCATTTTTTCAAGTGGAGCAATAGATGCAACCATTCTTTTTTCTCCAACCTCTTGAAACAAAATAGTTAAAATATCACCTTCTATATTGATAATTTTTCCTAAATTAAATTTCTTATGAGAAACTATATCTCCCAATTCAAAGTCATGAGAAATCGTTTTTATTTCTTCTCTTGCAAATTGAGATCCCATATCTCTTGAAGAAAAATAATTTCCGTCACAAATTCCTGCAGGCATTTCTGCAATAAATCGAGATGGTGAATTATATTGAATATCTCCATACAACATTCTGCTGTTTGCAAAAGTTACATATAATTTTTTTTCAGCTCTTGTAATTCCAACATACATAAGTCTTCGTTCTTCTTCTAAATTTTCAGGATTTGAAAATGACCGAGAAGATGGGAAAATATTTTCTTCTGCTCCTGCAATAAATACAATTGGAAACTCTAATCCTTTTGATGAATGAAGAGTCATAAATGTTACCTGCTCTTCTTTTTCTGATTGTTTTTCTTCGTCCAAAACATCTAAATCGCTAATTAAAGCAACTTCTTCTAAAAATAAAGTAAGTGCATTTCCAGGTTCTACAGTGTCATATTTTCGTGCAACAGAAATAAGTTCTCTAATATTATCACATCGCGAAACAGATTCTTCACTTCCTAGCCCATATTTCTTTTCTAGCATTTCTTCATATTTAATTTTTTCAATTACTTCTGCAATTAAATCTGATAATTTTTCTGTTTTTTCTTTTGCTCTAAAATCATGAATCATTTGATCAAAAAGCATCATTTGTTTTTTCGCAATAGTTGAAATTCCTTCTGCTGCAGAAACATGAGAAAGCATTTTTCCCCATTCAATTTTCTTAGACAGTGCAAAATTTTTTAATCCATCTATAGATTTTTTACCAATTTTTCGTGTTGGAACATTTATAATTCGCTCTAATGCAACACTATCATTTTCATTTTTAATAAATCTTAGATATGACAAAATATCTTTTACTTCTGCTCGTGCATAAAATTTTAAACCTCCAACAATAGTATATGGAATGGCATGTCGCAAAGCAGATTCTTCTAATGCTCGAGATTGAACATTTGTTCTATATAAAATAGCAATATCTGAAAGTTTTACACCTTTTTTTTGATGTAACACAATTTCTTCAAAAATTGCATTTGCTTCTTCTCGCTCATCTCCTAATTCAAGAATTGTAATATCATCTCCTTGCTCGTTGTCGGTTGTCATTGTTTTTTCAATTCTATCTGTATTTTGAGAAATAACGGCATCTGCAGCAAGCAAAATATTTTTTGTAGATCTATAATTTTTATTTAAAATAACCGTTTTTCCTTCTTTGTATTCTTTTTGAAAATTTAATATATTCGATAAATCTGCTCCTCGAAATTTATAAATAGATTGGTCACTATCTCCAATTGCACAAATATTTTTATGTTTTTGTGAAACCAGTTGTGCAAATCTATATTGTAAAAAATTTGTATCTTGATACTCATCAATCATTATATATTTCCACCAATGTTGATATTTTGCTAAAACTTCTGGAAAATCTTGAAAAATTTGAACTGGCAATAAAATCAAATCATCAAAATCTACAGCATTTGTTGTGAGTAGTGTTGCTTGATATTTTTTATAACATTCGGCAACAATTACATCTCTATAATTTTCTGCAACTTCAATGGCTTGATCTGGAGAAATCATGTCATTTTTTAAACTTGAAATTCTAGATAATAATCCTGCTGGATTTAAAATTTCGGTTTTTACATTTCTTTCTTTTAGCATTGTTCGTGCTAAAGATTTTGTATCTGTTGTATCAAAAATTGTGAAATCTTTTTCTCTTCCTAAAATTTCCATTTCTCTTCGCAAAATCCTCATTCCAATAGAATGAAATGTTCCAATAGCTGGTGTTAAAATTTTTCCATTTGGACCGGTTTCTCCACCTTGTTCTTCTAATAATTTTTCAACTCGCTCTTTCATTTCTTTTGCTGCTTTATTTGTAAATGTAATTGCTAAAATTTCTCGAGCCAAAACACCTTGTTCCATTAAATATGCAATTCGCACTGTTAATGCTTTTGTTTTTCCAGAACCTGCCCCAGCAACTACCAAAAGTGGTCCATCTTTGTGTGTTACTGCTGCGAGTTGTTCATCGTTTAATCCTGCAAGAAGTTGAGACATAATTTTTTTTATATTTAGTATAGATATTCAAATCAAATTTTTTTTATTCTGTAATTAACGTATCACCCAAGCTTTTAGCCTGTGGAACCATTGGGAAAATATTTTCTTCTTTTCCAATTAAACATTCTATAAAAGTTGGACCATTTATTTTTTGGCATTTTTGAATAGCGTCTCTTACTTCGTCTTCTGTAGTTGCTTTAAATGCAGGAATTCCATATGCTTCTGCAAGTTTTACAAAATCTGGAGTTACCATATCTACATAGCTGTATCCTCCTTCAAACATTTCTTGCCATTGCCGTACCATTCCTAAAAAATTATTATTTACCACCATTATTTTTACAGCGATTCCTTCCTGAATAAGTGTCATCATTTCTTGAAGATTCATTTGAAAACCTCCATCTCCAGAAATACTCCACACTTCTCGCTCTGGATTTGCAACCTTTGCTCCCATTGCCATTGGTAAAGAGCATCCCATTGTTCCAAGTCCTCCAGAAAATAATAATGAATTTGGAATATTGGCTTTATATTCTTGTGCTGTCCACATTTGATTTTGTCCAACATCAGGAACAACTACAGCATTCCCTTTGGTTTCTTCTGTTAAAATTTCAATAACCTTACAAGCACGCATTTTTCCATCCGCTTTAAATTTATTAATTTCTCTCACTTTACTCATAGGATATTCTTTTTTCCACATATCAATTTGTTTATGCCATGCAGAAAAATTTGGAATATCTTTTTTATCTTGTTTTTCTAAAAGAGGAAGTGTGTTTTGTAGAGATAATTTTAAATCTCCAACAACAGGAACGAGTACTTTTTTTACATTTTTTTCAATTTCAGCCGGATCTATATCAAAATGAATAAATTTTGCAGAACGCGTAAATTCGTCAAGTTTCCCTGTAATTCTATCGTCAAATCGAGATCCGAGAGATATTATTAAATCTGCATTATGAACTGCATAATTTGCAGGAACTGTTCCATGCATTCCCAGCATTCCTAAATTTTGTGGATGATTGTGAGGAACTGTAGAAAGCCCTAATAATGTTTCTGTACAAGGAATTCCAGTTTTTTCTAAAAATTCTAATACTTCTTTTTCTGCATGAGAAATATGAGCTCCTTGTCCTACGATAGCGATTGGTCGTGTTGCTTCAGATATTGTTTTTACTACTTTTTCCAATTGTTTAGAATGAGCCTGTATTGTTGGTTTATATCCAGAAATATTTACTTCTGGGAATCCATCAAAATCTACCATTTCTAAAAAAGCATCTTTTGTTATATCTATATGTACTGGTCCTGGTCGTCCTGAGTTTGCAATGTGAAATGCTTCTGTCATAACTTTTGCAATATCTTTTGCAGATGTAATTGAATATGAATGTTTTATAACTGGTAAAAATACTCCTAGCGTATCCACTTCTTGAAAAGCATCTGAACCCAGTAATGTTGAAAATACTTGTCCTGTTAATACAATAAGAGGAATAGAATCCATATATGCATCTGCTACACCCGTTAAAAGATTTGTGGCTCCTGGGCCTGATGTCGCAAGACACACTCCTGCTTTTCTATTTACTCTTGCGTATCCATTTGCTGCGAATGCTGCACCTTGTTCATGTCGAACCAATATATGATTAATTTCTGGATAACTTCGAAGAGTTTCATATAAAGGAATTACAGATCCTCCAGGGTATCCAAATATTGTATTTTCGCCATGAGCTAATAAACTTTCTAGTAGAATTTGTGCTCCATTTTTTCGAGTTAATTCAGTATTTTTAGAAGTATTTGTCATAATTTTTTTAAAATAAAATATATAATAATTTAATTTACCAGTTTTGAATTATATCAAAAATCCAGAGTACAAGCATAAATCGTCCAGCTCTTCCAATGGTTTCAGCTATAAAAAATATAATTCTGTTCATGTGAAGAATTCCCGCCATCCAAGCAATAACTTTGAAAGGGAGAGGAGTTATTGCTACAAAAATAACACTCCAGACGCCCCACTTCTCCATGAATTTTTTTCCTGTCTCAAATCTCTTTTCTGTAAAAACTTTTAAAAAAACTTTTTTACCAAATGTTGAACCTGCGTAATGCGCTAGTAATCCCCCAAGTATACTACCAATGGTAGCCCAGAAAAACAGAGAACTTGTGCTCCATTTTTCCATAGCTTCCATAGCAATCAAAATTGGATCTACTGGGATAGGGTGAAATAAACTTTCTGTAAACGAAAATATAAAAAGTCCAATCATTCCAAATTGTTCTAAAATTTGAATTGACCAGTCCGTTAATGGTTGTACTAATTCATGCATATTAAAATCCTATTTTTTTAAAATCTTCTAAATTTTTAAGAGTTTCTTTTTCATAAGGAGAAAACTCTAATATTTTTTCATACCATTTTTTTGCTTCTAAATAATTTGTTTCTTTTTTTAAACAATCAGCAATAATTTTATAATATTCTATATTTTTAATATCTAATTTAGATGCTTCAATATAGCATTTACTAGCATCTTCAAAATTTTCAAGTGCTAAAAAGATTTTTCCTAAATTTTCATATCTAATGGGGTTATTAGGTTCTAGAGCTATAGCTTTAGAATAATATGAAATAGTAGTAGTAAAATCTTTTATATAAAAATGGGCGAGAGCATAATTATTACAAGTTGATACATTTTCTTTGTGATATTTAAAAAAGTTTTCAAGAAAAAATATAGCTTTTGTATATTGCTCTAAAGAAAGGTATATTTGAGAAATAAGCTCTAGAGATTTTTTATGAGTTTCATCATATGATAAAGCTTGTATTATTATTTTTTCTGCATTTTTATATTCTTTTTGACCAATTAAAACTTCCGCTCTTTTTAATAATTTTGAAATTTCTCCTATTCTATTTAATGACTCCAGAGATTCTTTTGTACTTTTTGTATCATTTACTCTATCTGCTTTATTTACTTTATTTACTTCTTTAGAGTCTTCTATTTTGCTTTTTTTTGTTGTAATTATTGCATCTTCTTTTATAAATTCTTTTACATTTTTTTCAGTTTCTTTAATAGGAAATTTTTGTTTTAAAGATAAGCTTTCTTGTGCACTTTTTAGAGCTTTTTGAATACTTTCTTTTTCTTTTTTATATAAAACAAACCAATTTTTTATTAAAATATACAAACTTACACATATAGAAATTGTTATAAGTGAATAATAAAAACTCGATGATTCAGAAAAAACAGAATACATAATTTAATATAAAATTGTAGAGATAAAGTCTTATTATTTTTTATACTGAAGAATAGTTGTGATAAAGTCATCAAATAATACATTTGCATCTTCTGGACCTGGGCAACTTTCAGGATGAAATTGTACAGAGTTTGCGGGAAGAGATTCATGTGTAATTCCTTCAACGGTTTTATCATTTAAATTAAACCATGAAACCTTCCATCCTTTAGGTAAAGAGTCTCCATCTACTTCATATCCATGATTTTGAGATGTTATAAAACATCTACCCGTTTCTGTTTCTTTGCATGGAACATTTGCTCCTCTATTTCCAAATTTCATTTTTTTGGTTTTTCCGCCAATAGCCAAAGATAAAATTTGATTTCCAAGGCAAATTCCCCAAAGAGGAATATTATTTTCAAGAGCAAATAAAACATTCTTTTTTACTATTTCTGCAATAGTTTCTGGATTACCAGGTCCATTACTAAAAAAAACACCATCAAATTTTTCAGTTTGTAGTTCTTCTGTAGTAATATCTGCATTCCATGGCAAAAGAACAACTTCGATATTTCGTTTTAAAAATTCTCTAATAATATTTAGTTTTATTCCAAAATCAAAAACTGCAACTTTTGCAATAGGAGACTCAGGAGTATATTTTTTTATTTCAAGTGTAGAAACTTCTGCTACTAAATTTCTATCATTACTATTTTCTGTAAATTCAATTTTATTATTTTGTTTTTCAAAATTTTCAGCCGAAATAATTTCTCCCATTTGAGAGCCATTATCTCTTAAGTATTGAGTTAATGCTCTGGTATCAATTCCTGAAATTCCAGAAATATTTTTTTCTTCTAACCATTGAGTAAAACTTTTTTCAGCTCTATAATGAGAATAGCTTTTTGAATATTCACAAACGACAACTCCTTGAACAGAAATATTTTCACTTTCAAAATATTTTAAAATTCCATACTCATCCCTTTCTTCGGCAGGAACTCCATAATTACCAATCATTGGATAAGTGAATGTTAAAATTTGTCCTTTAAAACTTGGGTCTGTAAGTGTTTGTTCGTATCCAACCATTGCAGTTGTAAAAACAACTTCTCCCTGTGTGTCTTTTTGTGAACCGAATAGTTCACCTTTAAATATTTTTCCATCTTCTAAAACGAGGTATCCTTTCATATATTGTATAAAAATATTATTTTTTCTATTTTCTTTGTAATACTACCTGTAATTTATATAAAATATCAAGTAAACATATAAGTACTTGTTTAGTCCCACACAGTGTGTTTAAAATATTTTTTAATAATCGCTTTGTGGATCTGTTTCGCGAAATCTCATTTTTGCTTTATCAAATATTAATTCACATTCTCCAACTTCTCCATTTCTATGTTTTCTAACTAATAATTCAGTAATTCCGGGTTTGTCAGTATCTTTATTGTAATATTCGTCTCTATAAATCATGATAGCAACATCTGCATCTTGCTCAATTGCTCCAGAGTCTCGTAAATCGGAAAGCATAGGGCGTTTGTCTGGTCGAGATTCTACTCCTCGGGAAAGTTGAGAAAGTGCCATAACGGGAATATGTAATTCACGAGCTAAAGCCTTTAAACTTCGTGAAATTTCAGCAATTTCTAATACTCTATTTCCTGCAAGTTTTGGGTCTCCTGTAGACATCAGTTGTAAATAATCGATGATAATCATGTCGAGTCCGTGTTCCATTTGTAATCGTCGTGCTTTTGCTCGTAGGGCAGAAATACTAGATTCCACAGTATCATCAATATAAATTGGCATTTTTGAAAGTTTGTCCATTGCTGGTCCCATTCTCATAAATTCTTCATCTGATAACTGTCCTTTTTGAAGTTTGTACGAGTCTACTTGCAAAATATTTGCAAACATTCTATCTACCAATTGTTCTTTTGACATCTCTAATGAAAATATTCCAACAGATTTTCCATAAAAATCTGCGGCATTAATAGCTGCAGCTAGTGCAAAACCAGTTTTCCCCATAGATGGTCGTGCAGCAAGAATAACTAAATCTGAAGGCTGAAATCCTCCAAGTATTTTATCTAAATTCCCAAATCCTGACTTTACACCAATATCTAAGTCTTCATCATCATTGTCATGTCGTTCAGAAAATATTTCAAATCGTCCTGATAAAATTTCATTAATAGGAACAAATTTATTTTTAAGAAAAGTTTGAGAAATGGTAAAAACTTCTTTTTCACTTTGTTCTAACAATGCTTCAATATTTTCATCTTCTTCATATCCAAAAGATGTTATTTTTTGCCCTGCGACAACCATTTTTCGCAATGTAGATTTTTGTTTTACAATATGTGCATATTCCAAAATATTTACAGCAGATGGCACAATTGTCATGAGTTCTGCCAAAAAACTAATTCCTCCAATTCTTTCCAATAAATCTTTTTTCTTTAATTCTTCTGGAACAGTTATCAAATCTATAGGTTTTCTATTGTTTGATAAATTCAAAATAATTTCATAAATATCTTGATTTCCTTGCGAATAAAAATCATCAGTTCGCAAAAAATCTGAAATTTTCATTAAAGAATTTGGATCAATCAAAAGAGCTCCTAAAACTGAATGCTCTGCATCTAATGAATGTGGTGGGATTTGTGGAGTAACGGCCATAAAGTATTTTTTATAATTTTACACTAAATATACTATCAAATAATACTTAAGCTTTCACTTCTTTTTTTATATAAAATAAAATTGTTTTATAGCAAATATATGTGTTACACTATTAAAAGTTTAGCAAAGTTATTTTTATGTTATTTCATTTTCTTGATTCATGTCTGAAAAATCTTCTAAAAAAGCAATAGTTTTAGGATCTGGGCCATACTGCATTGGGTCATCGGTTGAATTTGATTGGGGTTGTGTAACCGCTGCAAAAACATTACAAAAAGAAGGATATAAAACAGTAATGATAAATTATAATCCTGAGACAGTTTCTACTGATTATAACACTTGTGATAAATTATATTTTGATGAGTTGAGCGAAGAACGAGTTATGGATATTTATGAAGCTGAAAATCCAGATGGAGTGGTGTTGTATACTGGTGGACAAATTCCGAATAATTTAGCAACAAAACTTGCAAAACATGATGTTTCATTTATTGGTACAGAGGCTGTAAATATTGATAGTGCAGAATCTCGACATATTTTTTCGGGTATTTTAGATGATTTGGGTATTGATCAACCAGAATGGAAAGAATTTGTTGAATTAGAAGAGCTTGAAGAATTTACAGAGCGAGTAGGTTATCCACTTCTTGTACGACCGTCATATGTTCTTTCTGGTGCAGCAATGGCAGTAGCATGGAGTAAAGATGAATTAGAAAACTTTTTGGGAACGGCTTCAAAAATTTCGACAGAAGCACCTGTTGTTGTTTCAAAATTTGAAGTTGGAGCAATGGAAATTGAAATAGATGCAGTAGCAAGTGAAGGAGAAGTGGTTATTTACGCTATTTCTGAGCATGTAGAAAATGCAGGAGTTCATTCAGGAGATGCAACAATATGTTTACCTCCACAACGAACATATTTAGAAACAGTTCGAAGAATTAAAGCGGTTGCAAAACAATTAGCAAAAAAATTAGATATTACAGGTCCATTTAATATGCAGTTTCTTGCAAAAAATAATGAAATTAAAGTTATTGAATTAAACTTAAGAGCATCTCGAAGTTTTCCATTTGTTTCAAAGGTTACAGGGCATAATTTTATTGAAATTGCGACCAGAGCAGCGGTTGCAAAAAAAGAAGGACGAAAAATTGAATTTCCTAAATTCAACACATTAGATTTAGATTATGTAGCGGTAAAAGCTCCGCAATTTTCTTTTTCTCGATTGAGAGGTGCGGATCCTGTTTTGTCTGTTGAAATGTCATCTACGGGAGAGGTTGCATGTTTTGGGGATAATTTAGAGGAAGCATTTTTGAAATCTATGATTTCTACAGGATTTAAAATTCCGAAAAAAAATGTATTTATTTCAATTGGAAAAACAATAGACAAAGCAGATTTTGTAGACTATGCAAAAGATTTAGTATCTCAAGGTTTTGTATTACAAGGAACAGCAGGAACTGCAAATTTTTTACAAACAGAAGGAATTGAAATAGAAGGAGTAGAGCCATCTAAAGTTGACGAAGAAATTCAAAATTCAGATTTGCTTATAAATATTCCAACGGGATACGCCCATGAGAAAAAAACAAAAGGGTATTCGTTACGACGAGCCGCTATTGACGGAAATGTTTCGTTGGTTACGAATATTCAAATTGCAAAATTACTGGTAAATGCATTAAAAAAATATCCAAAAGCTTCTGATTTACCAATGACAAGCATTGATGAATTTGTATAAAAGATAAATTTAAAATAAAAAAGATTTTTAATTCTTATAATTATATGATATAATTATAAGAATTTTTTTTATAAATAAAATGATTAAAAAATTACAAGTAACGGTTATGTCAGAAGCTGAGGCTGATGCAATTATTGCAGAATCAAAACAGTTAGATGCAAATAGGGCTAATGAAACAAGATCTATAACAGATGCGACAAAAAAAAGAGTTCAGGATTCAAAAGAAGATTTTGGATCTCTTAAAAATCCATTTTGTGATATTCCTCAAGGTGTATCAACTCAATATGAAGCATTTAAACAATATGCTTCTGATAAAGCAGGTTCTGATAAATTAAAAATATTCGATATACAAAATGGAGAAAAGATTGGAAGTAAAAATGGTTTAAAGAATGCTATTATTATTCGTATGTCTCTTCCTGCAAGGGACGGTGTTTTGATGTCAGAAACTGTTATTTTTGGTACAAATTCTTCTGGTACACCAACAATATTAGCATTATCTGATGATGGAACGGTTGGAAATTCTGAATATGAAAAAGTGTTTTTTGAAAGTGTTACAGACTTAAAAGGTCAAAATTTAACAGAATATGGCAGTGAGAATATTGAATTTAATGTAAAACAAGATATTTCATTGGAAAATGGTTTTACGGTAATTGAGCAGAAGTATGGTGAGAGTAAAGAGTTTATTGATAAAAGTGGAAAGGTTGTAGAAAATGGTGATGTTTTAGTGAATGGAAAAAAATATGTAGTTAAAAAAAATAACAAAGAAGATGAATATTTAGCTAATGAACAAGGCGAAAAAGTTACAGAAGAAGAAATTAAAAATATTGAAGGAGAAACTTGTAAGGGTGATAGTTGTAAAACAACTAATATAAGTCGTTCTATTGAAACTATTAAATCTAATCCAGAATGGATAAATATCATTAACAAAAAAGAAAATTCAAAATTATTAAAAAATGCAAAAAATTTCCATACGAGTTATACAGATGGCTTGAAATATGCAAAAAAAAATAAGCAAGATGTTGTAATTATAGCAATGCAAGAGAATTGTACTTATTGCGAAAAATTATATGAAAATGTAATTAATACAAAAGAATTTGTAAAATATGCAAAAGATAAAACGATTATTTTTCAACCTGCTAAATATTTAGAAACAGCAGAGAAAAAAGTATTACAGAATTCAGGTGGAACAGTTCCAGCTATATTAGCAATAAGTAAGAATGATTATAATATTCCTAAATGGGTCAGCAATGGATATAGTGATAAAAAAATATATACAACAGAAATTACTAATATTTTAAATTCTGAATAAAATAAAAATTTAGACTTAATAAAAATAAACAAAAATTTAACAAAAATAAAATATGTCAGACGTAATGACAGCTAGATCGTTAGATAACACGACAGAATGGGTAACAGAAAAAAATGCAGATATTGAATCTGTTATTAATAATTTTGAAAAAAAATATGGAAAATTAAGAGCAGGGATAGATGAAAGTATTTTTAAAGATGCACAAATTAGAACGATTGGAACTGAGAAATATTTAGAAAAATCTGATGGTTGTTTGCATAAAATTAAAGATATTACAGCAGAAGGTGCAAAAAAACAAAATTTAAAAACTATAGAGGAATATGAAAAAGAGGCTGGAATTATTCACCCTCAAGAGAATAAAGATTATTTTGGTGCAGATTTTAATAATTTACAAAGTTTAATTACCGAATATTCAAATAGTTTTGATGGATTTGGAGGTATGCACGAAAATACAGAAAATTTAGCAAAAAAATTACAAAAAATTAATGTAGATAATTTAGATGATTCAGGAAAAAAACAGTATACTCTTATGCAAGAAAATATTAAAGATCTTGTAACTATTGCAATGCAACGAAAAAATCAAAACACTTAAATTTTATTTTTTACAATTTCAAAACTCAAATATAAATCTTCTACATAAACAGATTTACTATTTCCGCGATTGATATCAAGAGAAAACTCTAGAATATCAATCGCTTTTTTTTGGAATTTTTTTCGAACTTCTGTGTCTAAAATATTGTCTAATTCCAAAAAATAATCTTCAACAAATTTTCCACAGGATTTTTGATACCGCTCTGGAACCCATTTTACAGCTAGTAAAAAATCTAAAAAATTTGTCCAAATTTCAAAATATAATACAATTATACTATTGCTGGATAAAGGATATTTTTTGGCATTTTTAATAATAGCATTAATATTTGAAACTTTTACCTTCCGACTTCGCCCAATTTTATTACTTGTTTCTTTTTTTACAGATTCTATCAATCGTTTTAAAACTTTTTCCTCTCCTTCATTTTTTCCAGTTGTTTCATTTTTGTTTAACCATACTGCAAAAATATCTTTTGTATCTTTTGAGAAATTATAGATATTATCTATAAAATTTTCTTGTTGAGCCCTAGAAAGTTCCCAAAATTTTTTTACAACTTTATTCATGATATACTAGAATTAAATTTTTACTATGTCTTTTTATAATGCAACTTCATCTTACACCACTTTTAGATTGGTATAAACATAATGGACGAAATTTACCATGGAGAAATGCAAATACTGCATATAAAATTTGGGTATCTGAAATATTTTTACAGCAAACACAGGTAAATAGAGTAATAGAATTTTATGATAAAATGTTAAAAAAATATCCTACAGTTCAAGACTTGGCCAATTCAAATTGGGAAGAATTTTTCCCATATTTCAAAGGATTGGGATTTTATTCTAGAGGAAAAAATATGTTATTGTGTGCAAAAGAGGTAGTGAATTTACATAATGGAGTTTTTGTAAATGATATTAAAATTTTGCAAACTTTACCTGGGATAGGGGAGTATACAGCTCATGCTATTTCTAGTTTTTTTTATAAAAATTCTGTTCCAGCATTAGATGTAAATTTGTATAGAGTTTTGAGGCGTGTTCTAGATTTTTCAGATAATATTTCTAAAAATATTATAAAAGATATAGCATTTAATTATTTTGCAAAACAAACAGGGGAAACTGCTCAAATTTTGAATCATTCACTTATGGATATTGGTTCAAGATTTTGTACTGCCAAAAAAGTGGATTGTAAAAAATGTCCTCTACAAAAAAATTGTTTGTTTTATATAAATAAAAAAGAAATAAAAAAAGTTGCAAAAAACCCAACACAAATTACAAAAAATATAAATATAGCAAAAATATATTCTGTAATGTTGCTTAGAAATAATAAAAAATATTTATTAGAATATGATATAAAAAATAAAATTTGGAAATTTCCAGAATTTTTAAGAGAGTTAAATCATGTAAATAATAGACATTTTTTACAGAAAACTATTTTACAAAAATTTAAAATTGAAATTTCTGTGCGTCCCATATTTTGGAAAGAGCAATCTTTTAAAAATAAAAAATATACATTGCATGAATTTTCTCGGTGTCAAATTCAATCTGAAGAAAAACAGTTTCTAAATATGATACAAAATTATAATTATAATTATAAATTCTTAGATATATCAGATATACAAAAATTATATTTTGAAAAAAAACTACAATATTATTCAGAGGAATTTTATGAAAAAATAAATAAAATGAGAATTTAGAAATTTTAATTTAGAAGTTTAAATAAGAAATTATAAATAATAAGTTATGAATAACAAAAAAATATCAGAAAAAGTAATAAAAAAAAGTGATTTATTTTTTGAATCATTAAAAATTTTGTTTCCACAAACAAAGGCCTTTTTAAATGGAGAAACACATTGGCAATTTTTAGTAGCAATTTTGCTTTCAGCACAAATGACAGATGTTGGGGTGAATAACGCAACAAAAGATTTTTTTAAAGTGATGAATACTCCACAAGATGCAATAGGTTTAGGTGCAGATAAAATTTATGAATTTATAAAAACTATAAATTTTGCACCCAAAAAAGCACTATATATTTTGAATTCTGCACAATTATTAATAAAAGAGTATAATGGAATTATTCCAAAAACACGAAAAGAATTGATAAAATTGCCAGGTGTTGGAATGAAAACAGCAGGTGTTTTTTTACTGAATGAAGGTTTTGAATACGCTTTTCCTGTAGATACTCATATTAGAAGAATTGCTCAAAGTTTTGGTTTTACAAACAGTAATAATGTTGATGAAATTGAAAAAGACTTAAGTAAAATTTTTCCAAAAGAACAATGGCTAGAGTTACATTTACGAATGATTTCATATGGAAGAAAATATTTGAAAGCAAGGGATATTCCAGAAACAATTGAAGATGCATGGAAAGATTTAGAAAAAAATGTTGCAAAATACAAACAACTACAATCTTAATAATATATTTAATAAGTTATGATGAAATCAAAACAATTTTATTGGAATCTTGAAAGTTTATGGGAAAAATATTATGAAAAAACGAGTATAAAAATAAATAGCTTTTTTGATTTTACTCCATCAAAAAATCCAGTATTTTTTGATGATAATGAAAATAATAAACCGTATTTTGGGTTAAAAAATGATGCACAAATAATTGAAAAAAATAATAAAAATATATTTTTAACAGACAATCATCATAAAGTTTTTAGTTTTTTATTTGATCAGTTTTTAAAAAATAAACAAAAAATAATTATTATTCATATTGATGCACACAGAGATGATGCTATTTTTCAAAATTATGAAAAATGTAAATTTGAAATAGAAGAAGTAAAAAAATATATTAAAAATATTAAATTAAATAATAATAATAATAATAATTTACAAAACTTAGAAAAATTAAGTCTTATTAAAAAATATATAAAAATAATAGAAAAAAATTGTAGAATTTCCGATTATTTAGATATTGCATTGCATCTTGGATTTGTAGAAAAAATAATTTCTATAACACAAAGCTATGAATTTTTAGAATTTTTAGAAAAAGAAGATTTTTATAATAAGAATTTTAAAAATCAAAATATTATTTTAAATTTAGATATAGATATTTATGGTCCAGAAGGGGAGGCTGTAAATACAAAATTGAAAACAGAAGCTATAGCAAAAAGCTGGACTCTTGCAAATGCAGTGTGCATTGCAACCAGTCCAGCTTTTATTGATGAAAATATGGCAGAAAAAATTATTAATATTATGATTTAAAAAATTTTTCAAACTCTTCTCTTGATAATGTTTCTTTTTCCAGTAAGTCTTTAGAAATAGCATGTAATAAATCCATATTATCTTCTAGGGTTTTCAATGTTTTGCTATATGAAGTTTTTAAAATCTCTTGAACTTCATAATCAATTTTTCCTGAAAATTCTTCACTATGTGTTTTTGCCAGTGCTTGTTCTCCTGGATCCATAAATACCATAGGACCAACATTTTCACTCATTCCAAATTTTTTAACCATTGCATTTGCAATGGCAGTTGCTCGCTCTAAATCGTTTGAAACTCCTGATGTTGTATCTTTAAAAATAATTTTTTCTGCAGATAATCCACCAAGTAATACACAAATCTCATCTAAATATTTTTGTTTTGTAGAATGATAACTTTCTTTATCTGGTGCAATATGTGTTGCTCCCAAAGATCTCCCTCGTGGAACAATAGTAATTTTATGAACTGGATCTGCTTTTGGCATTAAGTGGGCCAAAAGTGCATGTCCAACTTCATGATAGGCTGTCATTTTTTTCTCTTCATCACTCATAACAAGAGATTTTTTTTGTGTCCCCATTGTTATTCTATCAATAGCTAAATCGATATGTTCTTCTGTTATCGTTTTACTTTTTTCTCTAGCTGCAAAAATGGCAGATTCATTTAATAAATTTTGCAAATCAGCTCCAGAAAATCCAACAGTTCTTGCTGATATTTTTTCTAAACTTACTTTTTCATCAATTGGTTTATTTTTTGCATGAACCTCTAAAATAGCTTCTCTATCTTTTATAGTAGGATTTCCGATGGTAATTCTTCTGTCAAATCGACCTGGACGCAAAAGAGCATTATCTAAAACTTCTTCACGATTTGTTGCAGCCATAACAATAACACCTGTATCATTTTCAAATCCATCCATTTCTGTTAAAATTTGATTAAGAGTTTGCTCCATTTCACTATTTCCTCCACCCATTCCAGAACTTCGTTTTCGACCAATTGCATCAATCTCATCGATAAAAATAATAGCTGGTGAATGTTTTCGTGCATTTTCAAAAATTTTTCTTACTCTCGATGCTCCAACTCCAACAAACATTTCTACAAATTCAGATCCAGAGATAGAGAAAAAAGGAACATGTGCTTCACCCGCAACAGCTCGTGCCAGAAGAGTTTTTCCAGTTCCTGGAGGACCAGACATTAAAACTCCTTTTGGAATTTTTGCCCCCATTTTCAAAAATTGAGAAGGTTTTCGCAAAAATTCTACAATTTCTTTTAATTCATATTTTGCTTCATCTTGTCCTGCTACATCATCAAAAGTAGTATCTGGTTTAATGGGATCCATTCCTTTGCCTTTGTCTCCAAATGGAAATCCACCCATACCTCCTTTCATTCCTTTCATAGAATACATCATGAGTCCAATAAGCAGAATAAGCGGAAGAAAACTTAAAATAATATCCATGAATAAATTACTTTCTGTTTCTTTAATTTCTACTTTTGTTTTTTCTGTAATTTCAGATTTAAAAAATCCAAGTTCTTTAAAAGAATCTCGCATTCCCAAGATTGTTGTAACTTTTGTTTCATCTTCTTTTTTACCCGTTGCAGTTTCTCCTTTAATAGTAACTTCTGTAAAAGTTCCTTTTTCTAATTCTTGAGTAAATTCTGAAATGGAAAGTTGTTCTAATTCTTCTGTATTTAAAAAGTTGTATAGGAAAATTCCCATAACCCCTGCCAGCAAAATTTGCATGATTAAATCATAGCTAATTCCAAAAATTCCAGGTTTTTTCCCTTTTTCTTTTAATCTAATATTTAGAAGTTTTTTTAGTTTACTCTCATCTTTATCTTCATCTTTGTTTTTATCAGAAGTATCAGAATCAGATTTATTATTTTTATTCTGATTTTTAGAATTTAATTCTTCTTTTATCTGTTCTTCAATATGCTTTAAAACTACATTTTTATGTTTTTTTTGAAGTTCATCTATTTTTTTTTGAGCTTCAAGCATTTCTTCTTGAATATTTTCAAGTTCTTCCATGTTTTCAATATCCTTTTTTGTAAAAATTTTTTGTTTTTTTATCTCTTTTACTTTTAATTCTTCGGTTTCGTCATCAAAATCAGATTTATTGTTTTTATTCTTTTTCCAGTTTGGTGATATCGGCATTTTTTTGTTTTTACGTTAAATTATAAAATGTTCTCAGTAGTATATATCATTTTTTTTTATTTTCCAATAGCAGTTGCACCAGATCTTACCACATCTTTTATTCCAAAAGTTGTCATAACTTCAATAAATTCTTCAATTTTATCAGGATGTGCAGAATATTGAAATGTAATATCTTTACTGGTTAAATTTACAATATTTGCTTTATAAATTTCTCCAAACTGTAAGACTTCTGCTCTTGAGCTTCTCGTCGCATTCACTTTTAAAAATAATGATTCATGTAAAATAATATCATTTTCATTATATGAAACAACTTTTAAAACATCTATCAATTTGTGTAAATGTTTTGAGACTTGAACAGAATCCACTCCCATTTCTAGTTTTATAGTCATTCTCGAAAAATTTTTATCTATCATTGGAGCTACAGTTAAAGACGTGATATTAAAATTTCGTCGTCGTAAAAGAGAAGAAACTCTATTTAAAACTCCTGGTGTATTTGCAACTGTCGCTATAATTATTTTAAACATAATATAATAATTGAGATATCTAAAAAAATGAACTACTTACTATGCACATAGTAATAAGTTTTTTATAAATATGCAATTTTAATATAAAATATTTACTATAATAATGTATTGAAAAAAAAAAGATAAATATATAATCTAATTATATTGAAATTTATTTAAATTTATAAAAAAATATGAAAAGAAGTGAAAAATTATCCGTAGAATTTTCAAGACAAGTTGCTTCTGCAATATCTCAAACATTTCCAATGCAAGAAAGTGGAGCGTTTACAGTGCGAAATGTAGAGGTTTTATCAGATTTTTCAGAAGCTAGAATTTGGATTTCACGAATTGGTGGAGATGCAGATTTTTTTGAACGATTGGAAAAGGCAAAAAATAGAATTGCAAAAGAGGTGTATAAACATATTAAAATTGTAAAATCTCCAACTTTAGTTTTTCATGAAGATTTCACAGGAGAATCTGCAGAGCATATGGAAAGATTGATACGAGGTTAAAAAAAATTAAAAATTACATTTATTTAATTTAACAAAAATTAATTTAATAAAAAAATATGCACTGTCCAAAATGTAAAAGTTTAAATACAAAAGTAGTAGATTCTCGGTCTGTAGAAAATAAAAATGTAACACGAAGAAGACGTCAATGTGCTGATTGTTTTGTACGATTTACAACTTTTGAAAAAATAGAAATAACAGATTTACAGGTTTTAAAATCAAATAATCAAAGAGAATTATATGATAGAGAAAAATTGAAACGAGGCATTGTTTTATCATGTGGAAAACTTGATATTACAAATGAAGATATTGAAAATATGATTCAAGAATTAGAAGAAACTTGGGTTGCAGAAAATATAATTTCTTCAAAAAAAATAGGTCAAGATATTATGGATGCATTAAGAAATTTAAATCAAATTGCATATATTCGTTTTGCTAGTGTGTATAGAGATTTTAAAGATGTTGAAGATTTTAAAGATGTATTAGGGAAATTTTTAGAAAAATAATATGCAAGATTGGTTAACTCTGTTGGGAGAAGTATTTTTATATACCTCTATTACTTTTATTTTTGGTTTATTTGTAATGCCTTGGTTTATTGGAATTTTGCGAAAATATAAAATAGGAAAAAATATTCGTGAAGAATCTTTAGATGGAAAAAAAACAGAATTGTTTTCGGCTTTACATGCAAAAAAATCAGGAACACCAACAATGGGAGGTGTTGCTATTTGGGGACTTGTATTATTTATAGTTTTTTTATCACGATTATTATCTTTTTTGGGTGTTATAGATAGTTCATTGCTACAACGAACTGAAGTATATTTACCACTTTTTACCCTTGTATTTGTAGGAATTTTGGGTGCAGTAGATGATTATTTTAATGTAAAAGGAATTGGGAAAACAAAAGGGTTGTCGTTTACGGTTCGTAGTTCAATTTTGTTATTTTTTGGATTACTTGGAGGGCTTTGGTTTTATTTAAAGCTTGATTATACTCATATAACAGTTCCATTTTTAGGGTTAATTGAAATGGGGTGGTTGTATGTTCCTTTTTTTATTTTTGTTGTATTTTTTACTTCAAATGCTGTAAATGTAGCGGATGGTTTAGATGGTTTAGCTGGAGGATTATTACTTATGTCATTTTCTGTTTTAGGAATATTAGCAATGATGCGAGAGCATATATTTTTAGGATTATTTTGTGGTGTGATAGTTGGGGCGATTTTAGCATTTTTGTGGTATAATGTTCCACCTGCACAGTTTTATATGGGAGACACTGGGGCATTTTCTTTAGGAGCATGTTTGGCAGTTATTGCATTAATGACAGATTTAGTTTTTGTATTACCGTTTATTGGTTTCATGTTTTTTGTAACAATGGGGTCGGTTGTATTACAGCTTTTTTGGAAAAACTATTTGAAAAGAAAGTTGTTTTTAATTGCACCCATTCATCATC
Organism: uncultured Candidatus Peribacteria bacterium; assembly: GCA_964509985.1. GTDB lineage: Bacteria > Patescibacteriota > Gracilibacteria > CAIRYL01 > CAIRYL01 > SZUA-1403. The sequence goes on along the minus strand of CAZDZQ010000004.1, from coordinate 406 downwards.
ATTTCGAACAAAAAGGCTGGAGTGAATCTGCTATTGTTATGCGATTTTGGATTATTGGGAGTGTGTTTTGTTTACTGGGTTTGTTTGTTGGAGTTTTGGTTTTGGAGCAACAAAAAATTGAAAATATTTATCAGAATTCTGAAATGATAGATGATAGCAAGATAGTAAAATTTATTTAAAAAAGTCCGTTTTTCTCATTTTCTTATTATTATTATTATTATTAGTATTAGTATGTTATATTTTCGGTAAGAGTGCTTAGATAAGATCTAACTCTTATATTATTTAATTTGAAAAAAATATGAAAAAATTTTTGTTGAGTGTTGTGTTGGGAGTAAGTTTGATTTTTGGTGCAAATGGGGAAGTTTTGGCATTTAGTGAAAATGAAAAACAGTTTATAGAAGAATTT
>CAZDZQ010000003.1:0-14275 GCA_964509985.1 uncultured Candidatus Peribacteria bacterium | reverse complement strand
ATATCTTATATAAAATATTTTTTATTCTTTAACACATACAAATATGAAAAATATAAAAAAATATTCTTGTATTTTACTTGCTACTGCAGTGGTAGTGGGTGGAGTAACCAGTGCAACATTTGATTTTTCTACTCTTCCAGGAGCAGATAAAATTAAAGATGGAGCAATTATTCAAGCAAGTGATATTTTATCTTTATCAAACGCTTTATCAGAGCTGGATCAAAGAACAAATGGAACAGCTCCATCGGCTGATACAGATTTGGTAAATAAAGGCTTTTTGGATACACAAATTGCCAATAATCCTGGACCACAGGGAGCAACAGGCGGTACCGGAGCTACTGGGCCGCAGGGGCCGAAGGGTGAGAGTGGGGTTGTGGAACCGCCGGCAGGAGGTGATGGGAATTACAACCAGACTTGGAGGTTTACAACTCTAAATAATATATTTATTACTAAAACTTTATATAATGGAAATTTAGGTGGAATTGACGGTGCGAATGCTAAGTGCGAATTAGAATTTCCAGGTACTAAATTTGCAAATATTAAGCCTTCACTAATCGGTAGATTACAGACTTGGGGACCAAATACAGAAGGAAAAATCCAGCTTTTTAATGAAAAAAATCAAAGCCACACATGGATAAATTACACCGATGATAACTGCAACAATTGGACAGATCAAACTGGAAACTATAATGGGTTCGAACCACGCTTCGTCTTTTCTTATGAATATGATGACAACTATCTAGTACATCAGGATCTCGAATTAGATACAGATTATCCAGATGTTGCTGGATGCTACTTTCAGAAGCATTTACTCTGTGTTCCAGAATAACCCTCCGTCCCACCAAAATCCCCCCACCCAAACCCTCACAGGCTTTCACTTGGCGGAAAACAAAAAAACAGAATCGAGAAATCGGTTCTGTTTTTTTATATTTTTTTATGTAAGCTTTGTTAATTCTTTTGTTGTTGCTTGTGTTATTTTTTCATTTGTTTTATCTGTATTTTCCCCTTCGTCTTTCACGCTTGCAACTAGCTCATTTCCAAATTTATCAACAGAATCAACGGCAGAATCTGCATAGTCTGATACTGATTCCTTTTTATTATATATTTTCTCCATTTTTTCAGAAGATGTTAATGATCTAATAACCGTACCAAATCTATACCCTGTTTTTAAAACTCCATTCTCTTCATAGGTATTTTTTTTTCCTGCATCATCTGTAAAAATAAATTTATCCGCCAAATATCTATAACCATTTGTAGGATTCCCTCTTCCATCTCCAGCATTTGGATTTAATTTTAATGAAATATTTCGTAAGTATAAATCGACAAATGTATATGCCGCTTTTGCTTCATCTTCTTTTCCTTTCCCTTCTCCAACATTTCCAGATGCTTCATAAATAATACTCATTGTTTTTTTTATTCCACTAGGAAGAACTTTATTATTATATATATTTTTTACACTATTCTCTTCAGAGTTATTTGATAATCTATCACATTCATTATACCAAATTAAAACCTCTTTTAAATTGGCAGAACTTACACATGTTCCCGCTTTCATTAAAATATCTTCACTAATAATTTCTTCTCCATTTTCATCTTCTCTTAATTTTTTATCATCTATTTCATTTTTTGCATATAATGTAGGATTTCCTTTGTATTTATCATTTCCAATAATTAAATCAGTAACCTTTCCTACCATATCTACACCAGAAGCATCTTTTATAAAATAATTTGCACCACCTACCACACCAGCAGTAACCAAGCCTTTTTTTAACCAACTCATCCAAAATGGAGTATCATCAGAAGATGTATTTTTTAACAATAAATACCCCAACCCAGCAAATAACCCCATATATGCAACATCTCCATCTGTAGCCATTTCCCATGCATATGAAACAGTATCTGAAATTACATCAGTATCACCTGATATTTTTTTCAAAGAATCTTGAACTGCTGCATATGTATTTTTCAAATTATATTTTTCTTCAATATTTTGCTGTACTCCAAATTCCGATTTTAATGTTTTTACAAATAATAATATACCTGTATCATTTTTTTCCCAATCTTTATCTATAATACTTTTATAAACAGACTTTTTCTCATCACTAATTTTTAAATTATCAATTTTTTCATAAACATCTCCCCCATTAATATTTTCTAAAATAGATTTTAATAAATCTGATAAATAATTTTTCATTTCCTCAGAATCATTTATAGACTCTTTTCCTGATTTAATATCTCTTGTTATCCACAATGAAACATCTAATGCATTTGCATTAATTTTTTTATTATTTTGATAATCTATACTAATAGGATTTACTGTTTTTGTTTTTGATTCTTTATAATGCTTATATGCTAAATTTATATTAAATCCCCATTGTTTTTCAAAAGCTTGAATACTGTCTGTTTCTTTTAATGTTAATGGATGATTTTCATCTAATTTATATTTATTCCCTACTAATTCTGAGTTATTCCAATTTTCTGCTGATTTCAAAAGAGAAGATTTCATATCATTAAATGAATCTGGAAATTTATCATTTAAAAAATCTGTTAATTCTTTTAATACTGCATCTGCTTGTTCATTTTGAGAATCAGAAATTTTTAAAACTATTTCATAAAATATATCTTGACTCTGTTTATCAGATAAAGCTAATAATAATTTATTTAATTTTTGCGGAGAAAAATCCCCTCTATATGCACTTGAAACTAATATTGCTTTAACATCTTCATTGGAAGGAGGAGATACACCAGCAAACATTTTATCTATAATCCATTCATGATATTTTCGTAATTCAAAAATTGTACTGGAAACATTTTTTACTTTTGTAGCGACTATTTCTCCATCTTTTGTAATGTTTTCAAAAATTTCATTATATGCTGTTTCATTTGGATAAAAAGATGATATGTCATCAAATATACCTGAATATATATCCAGTTCTTTATTTAAATAAAGAATATCTTGCTCTAAAATCGCCATGCGATTATGATTTATTTTTGGTTTATTTTTTATATTGTCTATTTCTTTCTGTTTTTCTTCAATTTTTAATTCAATATTTTTTTTCTTTATTTGTATCTCCAATATTTCATTAGGATTATTTTTTTCATAAAACGATTGAACTTCTGTATATTGAGAATCATTTAATTGTTTAACTAAAACTTTTCTATATTTTTCCAAAGCTTTAGTTTCTTTATTTAAAAGTGAATGCGTAACATTTCCAACAATTACAGCTTCATCATTTAAAATAATATTTACTTTTTTTAATTCTGCTATTGTTTCATTTTTTGATAAATTAAAAGTATATTCAAATGAAGAATTTTCGTTTTCTGGAGATGAAAAATCTAATTGAGCAGTCTCTTTAATATTAAATTTAGTATCTAAAAAACTTTCTAGAAAAGGTAATGCTGTAAATATTTTTTGGTCAATATCATTTTTTATATTAAGATTCTCTGTTAAAAATTTATCATGTATTTGTAGCATTTCTGCTTTATTTTTTTTTGCATCTCTTAATACATCTTTTTTAAGATTGATAATTTCTTCGTAAAGTTCTGATGATTTTGCACCATTTTTTTTATATTCTATATATGTTTTATTTGTAATTTCTCCTACACCTACACCATTTTGATTTGGATGAATTGCACCAAACACACCTACATCTTCACCTTTTTGCCCTAACCATGTAGCCTGTAAATTTTTAGTAGTACTTTCTCCATTAAAATCTTCTGATAATACTGCATAAAAATTTTGCAAATCTGGCTCTTGTTTTGGATTTCCAAGTTTTCTTAAAACCGAATAAATTTGAGGAGAAGATTCTGCATGAGCTAATTCTTCAAGTGTAATATTTACATGTTCATGTTTTTTTGTATCTTTTTGTTCTAAATCTTTATTATCAAATAAATCATCAGTATCTATTTGATCAAGATTTATATCTTTTTGTAAAATATTTAGATTTGATTTTTGACGACATTTTAATATTTTTTTATCAGTATCTCTTTGAACTCCCACTTTTACTATATCCAAATCACACTGAATTCCCTCACTATCAATATAAGCCTCTTCCTGAGCCCCTAAACCTGTAAATTCATCATCTCCAAATTTAGCACTTTTTTTAGAAGTATAAATCCCAAATATCACCCTTTTTTCGCCAAAAAGTGTAATATTTTTATTTATATGCCAATCATGTAAATATGTATGTTTTATATTTTTTGTGTATAAAAATTATATTATCATGTCATTATACACAAAGAATATCTATATATCCAATAAATTAGATATATAGATAAAAATAGAGCTTGATTTATTTTATATTTGTATTATATTTGTATTATTTTACAGTAACACTTTTTGCCAAGTTTCGTGGCATATCTGGGTCTAAACCACGAAGAATTGCAAGATAATATGATAAAATTTGAATTGGTAATACAGATGCAATAGAAATTGCACTTCCCGCAGATGGGATTTTTAACCATTGATCAAATAACACATTATTTTCATGTGCAACACCAATAATTTTTGCTCCTCTCGATTTTAATTCCATAGCATTTGAGATTGTTTCATTATCACCCCCCAACACAATACATGGCGTTCCTTCTTCAATTAATGCAATGGGACCATGTTTCATTTCTCCAGCTGCAAAACCCTGTGCATGAATATACGAAACTTCCATAATTTTAATAGCTGACTCCAAAGCCATTGGAAAAAGCGAATTTCTTCCAATAATAAAAATATTTTTTTGATTATTTAATGTTTCTGCTACAGATTTAATATGCTCTTCATAGCGAGGATTTAATAAATCATTTACACTCGATGCTAAATCTTGAAGAACCAATCGTCCTTCATTCAATTTTCCTGCATCTGCATACGCAAGCAACAATAACAACGCCATTTGTGAAGTTGTGGCTTTTGTAGAAGCCACCGCTTTTTCTTTTCCTGCACGAATTGGCAAATGATTTTTTGACATTCTAGCAATAGAAGAACTTTCAACATTTGTAATTGAAATTACCTTTGCACCTCTTTTTTTTCCAAGCTCTAAAACCTCTAAAATATCAGCAGTTTCTCCACTTTGAGACACTGCAAATAAAACTGTTTTTTCATTTATAAAATGTTCAAATGCTGGCATTTCTGAAGCTGGAACTACATTTATTTTTCTTTTTGCAATTTGAGAAAAATAATATTCTGCTGCAACACTTGCTTTATGAGCCGTACCACATGCAATCATATACACACCATTTCCTGATTTTAACGCCGAAATAAATTCGGCAATTTCTTCATCTGAATGGTTAATTGCCGACATTAACGATTGTTTTTGGTCAAAAATTTCTTTAATCATAAAATGATTATAATCCCCTTTTTCTGCAATTTCTTCTTTCCATGAAACTTCAATATTTCGTTTTTCTACCTCTTCACCAGAAAAAATATTAAAGAATACTACTTTCTCATTTTGAATTATAGCCAATTCATCATCATCAATATAATTTACAATATTTGTATATTCTAAAAATGCAGGAATATCAGATGCAATAAATGTTGTTTTTGAAAATTTATCTTTTCCTCGTCCAATAATTAACGGAGAACCTCGTCTTGCTACAAATATTTCATCAAATCCTTCAATCATTACTACAATTGAAAATCTTCCTGTAATTGATTTTGCAACATTTTGAATTGCTGACTTTGGATCATGTGATAAATCTAATTGCTCTTGAATTAAATGAGAAATAACCTCTGAATCTGTTTCAGATATAAATTTTTCACCTTTTTCCAAAAGTCTTTCTTTTTCCAAAAGATAATTTTCAAAAATACCATTATGTACTAATGTTACTTTTTTATATCTATGCGGATGAGAATTTTCTGTTGTAACTCCGCCATGTGTTGCCCATCGAGAATGCCCAATTGCCATTGTATCATTTTGAAAAACTGCATTAGAACATGAAATTTTTCCTACTTCTTTTATCATTTCTTGCGATGTTGCAACCCCCCAAGAATCATACCCTCTATATTCCAATTTTTTTAACCCTTCAATCACTTTTTCACCAGCATCAGTTATATCAGCACTTGAAATTGCAAAAACTCCACACATCTTATATTTTGGTAAAATAATTATTTTTCTAATATTTTTATTGCTTTTTCCAATTGTGGATCATATTCATTTGCAAATTGCTCATCTGTCATTTTACTTCTATCCCATTCTACAATTTCATCTGGAATAATTGGATTTTCATGTGTCACATTTTTTTCATTTGGTGTTAACCATTTTGCAATAGTAATTTTTACAAATTCTTCAGTTGCCAAATCCAAAGGAAAAATTTGCTGAACAACCCCTTTTCCAAATGTTTTTTCACCCAAAACAGTTGCTCTTTTATGCTCTTTTAAAGCGGATGTAAAAATCTCTGACGAACTTGCCGTTCCACCATTTACCAAAATTATAATAGGAGTTGTAATATCTTTTTTCAGTCCAGAAAAAACTGATAATTTTTTAGATTTTAACACACTTTCAATTCCTTTATTTGTTTCAATTTTTAAAACTACAGCATTTTCTGGCAAAAAATATGATGCTAAATTTACAGCTCCATCCAAATATCCACCACCGTTATATCTTAAATCTATAATAATTCCTGATAGATTTTTTTTAACAGAAAATTGCTTATATGCTTTTTCAAATTCATCATTTAATGTATCTCCAAATTGAGCAATGTCGAAATATGCAATATTTTTATTTTTTCCAATAAAATCAAATGTAACATTTTCTACATGAATATTGGCTCTTGTAATTTTAACATCTTTAACTTCTCCATTTCTCACAATTTTTAATACAACATCAGTTTCTTTTTCTCCTCTAATTCTTAAAATAGTTTCCCAAATAGTTTCATCTTTTACAGATTTTTCATCTACTTCAAAAATAATATCCCCAGGAAGAAGACCTGCTTTTGCAGCTGGTCGTTTTTTTAAAACCTCCGTTACATATAAATTTTTCTTTCTTTTTTCCAAAACAGCTCCAACTCCTTCAAAATCTCCTTTCATCTCATCTTTAAATTCATCGCTTTGTTCTTCGTTAAAATAATCTGTATATGGATCTTCAACAGAATACAAAAGCCCTCTAATCAACCATTCTTCAATTTTTTCATCAGTAATGTCTTCTGGTTGATAATAATTTCTTTTCAACAAAGAATACACTTTTTTAAATTTTTTATCTGATAATTCTTCAAATAATTTGTTAGATTTTTCAGATTTTTCTAAATTTAATGGAATTAAAGTTTCTGAAGGTTGTGCAGAAGGTAATACGTCATTATTAGACTTTATATATTCTTTTTCAATATCTTTATCTAAATCAAATCCTACAAAAAAACTAATAAATCCAGCTCCTAAAACTCCTATCAAAACTCCAAATATAAATCTCATTTTTTAGTATGTTAAATTATTAATTTATTTTTTATTATCTTTTTTTTGTTCCAATTTTTCTTCTCTCAATTTTTCTTGCTGAGCTCTATATTTATCTGCAGCTTTTTGTTTTTTTAATTCAACTGCTCTTTTTTTTTCAATTTTTTCTTTTTCTTTTGCCAAAAAATTATGAAGTCCTGTTTTCCAATCTGGTAATTTTTCTGCGAATGTATTGTTTAACGCTGTAGACATTGGACGTTTTGCAATTGTTTCAAATGTTTTTACTGGTGTAATGGTTGTTTCAAACCCTAAATAATTTTTAATTTCTTTTACAAATTCTATTCGAGAAACTCCACCTTTAAATTCTTCTCCTCTTTCGTTTACAATATGTAAAATTTTATTTTTGGGAAGATTATCGCTTTTTGCAATATTTATAACACTTTCGGCAACATCTTGCGTAAATGAAGGACTTCCCCATTCATTTTTTAATACATTAATATTTTTTACATTTTTCATTAAATGAACCATTTTATTCACAAAATTTTGACCATAAGGACCAGCAAGCCAAGCAGTTCGCAAAACAAATCCTTTTTCATATTTTAAAATTTCTTTTTCTCCAAAAAGCTTATGCATTCCGTATTTATTTATAGGAGAAAATCCATCTGTATCATCATTTTCATCAAACGATTGATTTGTATCTCCAGAAAATACATAATCTGTAGAAAAGTGATATAATGGAACATTTTTTTGACGACATGCCTCTGCAATATACTTGGGTGCCACTGCATTTATAGCCATAGAAAGTTCTTCACCTCGCCCTTCTTCACATTTATCAACAACCGTATATGCTGTAGCATTAATAACAGAATCAATATTTTTATCCTCCAAAACTGAAACAATTTTATCCACAATTTCTTCTTCTTTTGTTAAATCTACATTAAACCGAGAATATGGAACAATTTCGATATCATCTCGCTCTAAAGAAATGTTAAAAATTTCTGAACCAAGCATTCCTTGAGCTCCTAAAAGTAATATTTTTTTCATGTATTTTTTATTGTAATTACAAATTAATATATATTTATCTTAACAGATATTTTTCAAATATAACAATTAAGTTTTATAGACGAAAATAAAACTTATATGAGACCATAAAACTAATATACTTCTTATTATTTTTTCAAAAGCTTTATTGCTTTTTTACAAATTAAAATGTGATAATATAACAAAAATTATTTTTTAATTAAAAACACCAATGTTTATTTTTCCTCAAATTTTAGATTTAATAAAAGATGTTTCTACAACTCTTCCAAAAGATGTTCAAGATGCGTTAAAACACGCTAGAAAATCTGAAAATATAAACAACACTGCTGCAAATATTTCACTGGATATTATCAATAAAAATATTGATATTTCTGCGTTTGAAAAAGTTCCAATGTGCCAAGATACGGGGTTTCCCACTTTTTATGTTGCGTATAATCCAAAACTTCAAGCAAATAGAATTGATGAAGAATATATTATTGAACAGATTGAAAAAGCTGTAAAAATGGCAACAAAAAATGGAATTTTACGACCAAATGCTGTTGATTCTTTAACCGGAAAAAATTCTGGAACAAATCTTGGAGATGATTATCCAAAAATTATTTTTGAAAAAAATTTCGAATTAAAAACAAATGAAATTTTATTAAAATTAATTTTAAAAGGAGGAGGAAGTGAAAATGTTTCGGATCAGTTTGCAGTACCAGCAATGACAGATTTTGGACGAGCCAGCCGAGATATGGAAGGAGTAAAAAAAGTTGTGTTGCAAGTTGTTAAAAATGCAGAAGGAAAAGGATGTGCTCCTGGAATTTTAGGAATTCATATTGGTGGAGACCGAGGAACAGGATATGACAAAGCAAAAAAAAATTTGTTTAATCCCCTTTTTGAAACAAATAAAAACGAAATTTTGGCAAAACTTGAAGAATATATTTTGGAAGAAGCAAACCAACTGAATATTGGACCCATGGGATTTGGTGGAAAATCTACCATTCTATCATGTAGTGTTTCGGCTTCACATCGGTTACCTGCTAGTTTTTTTGTAACTGTAGTTTACAATTGTTGGGCGTTGCGACGAGCTGAAATTATTTTAAATTTAGAATCTGGAAAAGTTCAAAAATCAGAAAAATATAATAATCCAAAAAATAATATAATAAATAATCTAGCAAAAAATAGAACTGAAAATAATACAAAATTAGATTTTTCAAATGCAAAAAAACTCAAATTTCCTATTACAAGTGAAGATGTTAAAAAATTAGAATTTGGAGATATCGTTTTACTTTCTGGAAAAATTTATACAGGACGAGACACTCTTCATCACGCAGTTGTAGAAAAAGGATTAGAATTACCTATAGATATTTCAGGTTCGGCAATTTATCATTGTGGACCAATTATGAAACAACATGAAAATGGTGAATGGTATGCGTATTCAGCAGGACCAACTACATCAATCCGAGAAGAACCATATCAAACAGATTTCATTGAAAAAACAGGTATTAAAGCTGTTATTGGAAAAGGAAACATGGGAGAAAAAACGCTTGCTGGATTACGAAAAAACAATGCGGTATATCTCCATGCCATTGGTGGGGCTGCAACAATTTATGCAAAAAGCATTACAAAAGTGCATGATGTGCATTTTTTAGAAGAATTTGGAATGCCAGAAGCGTTATGGGAGTTGGAAATTAAAGATTTTCCTGTGAGAGTGAGTATGATTTAAAATAATTTTTTATTGTATCACACTTTATTTTGGACTTGCCACCTCCACATGATTTCCCTGCTGTTTTATTGCATATAATCCTTTTTTTAATAATTCAGATTTTACATCTTTTGACATTGTTAGAGATGCTAGACCTCCGTAAATAGTATAATCTTTGTAAATTGGAAAAAGTTTTTTGAAATTTTTTACTTTTTTTTCTAGAGAAATTACATCTTCTGGATGAGCTTTTACTTTCACTTCTATTACCGCTATTGCGTTTCCGTTAGTCATTATTATGTCATATTCTTCTTCTATTCCGTCTCGTTCTTTTTCCCAATTTCTTCCAATATCATCATAATGTAAAGCTCCAAGAATTCGTGTTTTGGAAAATGAACTATAAAAAAACTCTTCGGCTATTTCCCCGTTATTATTTGACATATTACCGTAAAGTCTTCCTAGTTTATTGAGTTTTCTGTCGGTTTCTTTCATTTGCTCGTCGGTTTTCTTCATTTGCTCGTCGGTTTTCTTCATTTGCTCGTCGGTTTCGGCAAATTTTGCAGATAAATCTGATAAAAACTTATCTGTTTTAGCAAATTTTGCAGATAAAAACTTGTCTGTTTCAGCAAATTTTGCAGATAGCATTTTATCTGTTTCTTTTTGAGCTATAGATAAACTTGCGACGAGTGCCTTTAGTTCTTCGTTTGTCAGTTCCATGTGATTTTTTTATTAAAAAATAATTTTTTATATTTTTAGTATATCACAAAGATAAATCAAAAATAGAATTTATTTTTTCCTGTGAGAGTGAGCATGATTTAAATATTTACAAGAATGGCAAATTGAAGGCGTAAAAATACAAAATTATTTTATAATTTTTTGTAATCTTTGAACCAGTATAATTTCTTTTTGTAGCTGAATTCGAACAGCATTAACCTCTTTATCATCTATTACTTCGTCATTTGTTATAAATCCTAGATTCTCTAAATTTGCATTTAATGCATTCAACAAATTATTTACTCTCTTCTTTATAGGTTTCGACCTCTGCTTTATAGGTTTCGACAACAAAGGTTGTAAAATTTCAAAAATTTCATCTCTGTTCGAAAAATTTACGCAGATACTTTTAGAAGATTCCCCTAAATTTTGAAATTTTACATCTGGGTTTTCAATTAATGCATTGGCTCGTTTTAGACTTTTAGAAAAATCAAATTCCTTTGGTATATTTTTTAATTCTTCTAAAATTTCAGATTGATTCATTTCTTCAGCTCGTGTTTTAAAATCGGCTATTTCTACAGTAAAATTAGTGTAAGCATTTAAATCACTCTTAAACTTATTCTTATTTTTTTTATCAAGATCTTGGATATATTTTTTAACATTTTCACTTCCAGAAATTTTTTTATTTTTATGAAAAAGAAAAACAGCAAGTCCTCCACCATCAGGATATACCTTAATCATTTCATCTTTTTCAACTGCCAATGTTGAAAAAATACCGTCACTATCAACATTTGGATAGTAATACCTTCCATTTTTAATTGTTAAGCTTTGACCTTTTAATATAGCCTTTGCTTCTGCATAATTATTGCAATTTTCTAATTTTTTAAAAATTTCAGTATTTGATAATGTTTCAACTTGTTCTCCTAATACTGTCTGTGGATCTACTACTTCATTTTTTTTTACAGTAATACTAGCTAAATCTGAACCTGGTGGATGGCTTAATTTAATTTTATCACCAGAATCAGTAGCAATAATAAATTCTCCATTTCCATCCTCAAGATCAGGAGATGAATAGACAATAGTCTTTTTCTTTATAAATCTATCATAAATATCTGATTTTACAAACCCACTATCTTCTAATGCAGTTTTTAACCCTTCATAATCATCTTTATATTCACTTAATTTATTAAAAACTTCAGAATATGATAATGTTGATAAATCTTCTTCTGCATATGGCACTAGTTCTTCATACTCTTCTTCTCCTGATGCTACATACCCTCCTGCGGGGTCTTCAATACCTCCTTCTAAATTTGGAAACAAACTCACAGTTTTTCCATGTATCGTAATTTGTGCATCATTTGTAACTGAAATTTTTTCACCAACTTTCAATAAATCAATATTTATATTTTTTTCTAATTTCAGATTGACCAAAGCCATCAATAAATATTTTCCAGAAAGTCCTACTCTATTTTTTAAGATACCAGAAAGAGTATCATTTTTTTTAACACTATAATTATCTAAAGATTTAATTGATGATAACTGAGTACTTAAATTATCATTTGTAATACTATCTAAAGTATTTTTATTGTTTTCTTTGATTTTAGCCCAATATTCATGCTGTTTTGTCCAACCCTCAGTTGGAATATTCTCAGCTTGATTTGTAATTTCTGAACCAAATGCTTCTGAAAATTTTATAATTCTGCGTTCGCAGAAAGTTGAAATAATATACATAATTATAAAAAATAAATAAGTTTCTATTTATTATAATTTAAAAATTTATATTTTGCAAACCTTTTTATTTTGTCTTACTACTCGAATATATCGACGCTACAATATAAAACACCAAAACAAATAGTATTGCCGATTGCACCGAGATAGGAGCATCTAGAAACATATTAAATAATAAAATCAAAAGCTCATTAAATTTATGTGCCATTTCTCCCATAAAAATAAAAAATGGTGAAATAAAATAATCACTCATTCCTTTGTCCCAAAAAAAGAAATACGAAAGCAAAGAAAACACCGTCAACATCGAAACGGTATACAAAAATAATTTATTGGCAAAAACCACAGTGTTTTCATCCATTTCACCATTTTGCCCTTCCACAATAGACATTATAATTAAAAATAAAACACTCCACGAAAATACCACTGCGGTTAATACATCTTGTCCAGTAAAATGAAAAATAACCCATTCTGCAGCAATAGCAATAATTGCTTTTGGTAAAAAATGAAAATAATGAATTTGTGCAGTAAATTTTGTAAATTTTAAAAACCATCTGTAATAAAACGGTAATTGCTCAATTTTTCTATTTTCCAAAAATAATGCTCCAAAATTAACCGGAAGCAAAACAGCATCTATTACTTTTTGTAAAATGGTACGCTTTGCATTTTCTTCTCGTTTTTTTCTTAACCAAAAAATAAGCAATACCAACAAAAGCATTAATACTCCCACAATGATAAAACTATTAATATTTTCAGACTTTAAAATTTCAACAACACTCAAAGAATTATCCACAATTTCTTTTTTCATAAATATTTATTACATAAAAAACAAACCTATTCAGCAAAGTTTTGTATCCATAATTTTTCAACTTTTTCTCTTGCCCAAGGTGTTTTTCTTAAAAACTTCAAACTCGATGTTAATGTTGGATCAAACATAAAACATCTAACTTTTACATGTTTTGCCAAATATTCAAACCCAAGAGTATCTTCGAAATCTTCAAGAATCATTTTTAATGTAATGTTTTGCAATGGATTTTTCGTATTACTATTTTCAGTCAGATTCATATATTTTTTTATAAAATGATTATTGAGATATTAATACAACATTTTCATATCCCAATTTTAAAGCTTTAATATTTCCATCTACTATTTTTTGTGAAAAAACTTTTCCTAAAAATTCTGTTAAATGAAGAGTGAAATTTTCAATGTCTGTTAAACCAGAAACTTTTATTAATGCTCCAAGCATAGGTACATTAGGAATATTTCGCCCTATTGCCTCTTTTGAAATTTTACTTGCATCTAGATGCCAAACATTTCCTGCAAATTTATCAGAAAATTTTGTTTTTTCTTGTGCTGTATTTATCAGTAAATCATCAGAAATATTTTCTATCACATCAATATAATCAAGCTCTGTTGCGTTAATTAAAGTAGTATCTAGCAACAATGCAATATTTGGATTCATAACATGATGATTTTCTTCAATTTTTTTTGATGAAAATCTATTATATGCCACAACTGGAGCACCTCTTTTTTCTGAACCAAAATCTGGAAATGACTGTGCATGAAATTCTGTATATTTTCCTATAATTTCACATAATGCATTTGCAGCAGTTATAGCTCCAAGTCCTGCACGAGAATGCCATCGGATACTAATATCTTTTGTACTCATAATAAAATTATAAATTATATTTTTTTAATATATCAATATTAACAAAACATATATATTAAAACAAAATATATATATT
>CAZDZQ010000002.1:0-10266 GCA_964509985.1 uncultured Candidatus Peribacteria bacterium | reverse complement strand
AGATAGAAAACAGTATTGCCAAAGAAGGTGGGCAACTGGTCATCATGCTTATGATACCTGCTCTTGTTATCATCTGTATTTGGGTGGTTCTATGTCATCTAGAAGATGGAATAGTTGCAAAAGCAATATTTGGTGTTAGTTCTGATAAAATAGAAACAATATCATATACATTTTGGTCTTTTTGTTTTTTTTGAAAGTATTGAAATGCAATAGAGTTAAATTCATTTTTAAAAGATTCTTCTTGAGTAGGGGATATATTGATAGTATCTACTAAAAATCTATATGCTTTATCTGTAGGAATTCTTCCAGACGAAATGTGAGATTGCATTAAAAACCCCTCTTGCTCTAGTTTTACCATTTCATTTCTCAATGTTGCAGAAGATAGGTTTATATCAGCTTCTTCTTTCAAAAATTTACTTCCTACTGGATTTGCAGTAGAAACAAAGATTTCAATAATAGATTGAAGAATCTTATATTTTCTTTGATTTTTATCTTCATTATTTGTCATATAAATTGATAAATATAAAAATTATTAAGCTTTACTCGCAATAAATTTTTCAGAAATTTTATGTACATCTCCAGCTCCAATTACTAGAATTACATCTCCATCATAAGCATAATCATCTAGAATTTCTAAAGTTTTTGCAAATCCATTGGTATATCTTGCTTGTTTTTTATAAAAAATTTGTCCTCTTTTTTTAGGACCTCGTCCCCAAACATTAGAGCGTTTTTTTTCTATATGAGTCATATCAGCTTCAATATTTGAAACAAATTCTTGAATATCAAATTTTTGAATATCATCTTGAGAGTCTCGAGATTCAAAAATATTTGGAATTAATACTTCGTCTGCTTCTTTAAATACAGAAATGAATTCATTTTTAAAGCTTCTAGTTCTTGCGTATTGATGTGGTTGAAATACAACCCATAATTTTTTCAATTTATTTGTTTTTACATATTCTCGAGCAGAATGAATTGCCATTTTTAATGAAGTTGGATGGTGAGCATAGTCGTTAATGATTGTAATATTTTCAACTTTTGCAACAATATCAAATCTTCTTGCTAACCCTTTGTATTTTTCAAGTGATTTTATAGCATCTTCTTCTGAAATTTTTAATGCTTTTGCTGCTTCCATAGCACATGCCGCATTTAATTTCTGAAAACTTCCTAAAACTTGTAAAGTTGGAACTTCATCAATAGAGCTTTCTGCTCCGTATTTTCGTGGATGAAAATTATCAGGTAATATTTTCATTATATTTTCTCCTTGTAAAAAAGAAATAAATGAACCAAATTGAGGAAGTTTTGTTAAAAATTTTTTAAATGATGCAAAGTAATTTTCTTCTGTTTTAAAATAATCTAAATGATCTGGATCAGTGTTTGTTACAACAATACTATTGGGCTCAATGTTTAAAAATGAATCTCTGTATTCGCATGCTTCTACTACAAAATATTTTTTTGTAGGCATTCCTTCACTTGCTCCTTCGTTTGATTTCATGAAATTTTTCCCATCCCAGTCATGAATATTTGCACCTACTATAGAAATAACTTCTCTTCCAGAATCTCGTAAAATAGTGGCAAGCATTGATGCTGTAGATGATTTTCCGTGAGATCCACTTACTGCAATTGTGTAATAATTTTTTGATATTTCTCCAATAGCTTCAAAATATTTTTGACTTTTTATATTTAATTTTTTAGCTTCATCAAATTCTGGATGATGTTGAGATTGTTCAGCATCTTGAAAAATAGCTTCTGTGTATACAAATAAATCAAAATTATTATTTGTTATATTCTCAGGTTTTTGTTCAGAGTAAAAAGTAATACCTTCTGTTTCTAATTTTTTTGTAATAGCACTTTCTCCAATATCACTTCCTGAAACTTCGTATCCTTCCGAAAGAAAATATCGTGCTAATGCACTCATTCCGCTTCCTCCAATTCCACACAAAAATACTTTTTTAGACATTATAAAAATAGTTACACATTAAAATTAAGTGCAATTACCCTATCACAAATTGTATTTTTAGGCAAATTTCTTATTGTTTTTTTTGAATTTAGAATACTGTATGATACTATTATAATAATGATATTAATAGTATTTATATTTTTTTTATATATGACGAACAAAACAGATAATGCATTAGAAATTAGCGAAATTTTTTTAAAAGATTATAAAAGATCAGATTTTGAAATATCAAATGTAGATTTAACATTTGATATTTTTGATGAATATACACTTGTTACAAATGTTTCAAGATTTATAAAAACTAATCTAGATGCAAAAAATTTAGAATTAAATGGAGAAGAATTAGATTTACAAGAAATTTATATAAATGATGAAAAATTAGAAAATAATTCTAGTAATTCTGATGAGTTTAATAAATATGAAATTATTAAAAATAAGTTAATTATTAAAAATGTTGGAGATAATTTTGTTGTAAAAACTGTTGTAAAAATTGACCCAGAAAACAATAAACAACTGATGGGATTGTATAAATCTGATGGAATGTATTGTACTCAAAATGAACCAGAAGGATTTCGGCGAATAACTTTTCATCTAGACCGACCAGATGTAATGAGTTTATATACCACAACAATTATTGCAGATAAGGAAAAATATCCTGTTTTACTTTCAAATGGAAATAAAGTTTTGGAAAAAAAATTAGGAGAGGGCAGGCATCTTGTAAAATGGGAAGATCCTTTTAAAAAACCGTGTTATTTATTTGCATTGATTGCTGGAGATTTAGAGAAAACAACGGATACATTTATTACAATGTCTGGAAGAAAAATTACACTAGAAATTTTTACCGATGCAAAAAATCAATCTCGAATTGACCATGCTATGATTTCGCTAAAAAAAGCAATGAAATGGGATGAGGAGCGATTTGGAAGAGAATATGATTTAGATATTTTCATGATTGTTGCAGTTGATGCATTTAATTCTGGAGCAATGGAAAATAAAGGGTTGAATATTTTTAATTCAGCAGCAATTTTATGTGACCAAAAAAGTGCAACAGATAGAGATTTTCAATATATTGAGGCTGTAGTTGCTCATGAATATTTTCATAATTGGACAGGAGATAGAATTACATGTAGGGATTGGTTTCAGCTCACTTTAAAAGAAGGGCTTACTGTGTTTCGAGATGCAGAATTTTCGGCAGATATGGGAGACCGAACATTAAAACGAATTGAAGATGCAAGTTATATGAGAGAAGGGCAATTTGCAGAAGATGCAGGACCTATGTCTCATCCTATTCAACCGCAATCGTTTATTCAAATAGAAAATTTTTATACACGAACTGTTTATGAAAAAGGAAGTGAAGTGATTAGAATGCTTCAAACATTTTATGGTGTAGAAAATTTTAGAAAAGCTTTAGATTTTTATTTTGAAACATATGATGGTCAAGCTGTTACTATTGAAGAATTTTTATATAGTTTTGAAAAAATACTTGATATAGATTTAACTCAATTTAAAAAATCTTGGTATCGTCAAGCTGGAACTCCAATTGTTAAAATAGAAGATAGTTATGATGAAGAAAATAAAAAATTAGAAATTACAGTTTCGCAAAGTTGTCCATATCCAGATAAAACTTCAAATAGTTCTGAAAAATATACAGATTATCATTTTCCCCTTCAATATGGGCTTATAAATAAATATGGAGATGATATAACTTCTGGAGTTTGGGAGATCAAAAAAGAAAAAGAGGTATTTGTTTTTAATGATATTTCTGAAAAGCCAACATTATCTCTTTTGCGAAATTTTTCTGCACCAGTAAAACTTGATTATAATTATTCATTAGAAGAAGATATTTTCTTGTTTATGAATGATTCTGATTTGTTTAATAAATATGAAGCAGGACAACGAATGGCAAGGCGGGTAATTACAGATATTATGTTGGAAAAAATTGATGAATTTCCACAAATTGTAATGGATGCATATTCTAAAATTTTAACAAATAAAGAATTATCAAATGGATTTAAGGCAGAGTGTTTAACACTTCCTGCACTATTTACAATTGTTGAACCTTTTGAAATATATGAATATCAAAAAGCTTTTGATGCTAAAAAGAAATATCAAAATATTATTGCAGACAATTTAGAAGATATTTTTCTGGATATTTATCATAAAAATCAAAATATTGTATTTTCTATTTCATCTGAAGATATTGGAAAAAGAGCATTGAAAAATACATGTTTGTCGTATCTTTCTTGCGTTTCTAATGCAGAAAAAAAATGTACAAGTCTTATAATGACTCAATTTGAAACGGCAAATAATATGACTGATCAGTTAAAAGCTTTGGCGTTGTTGTGTAAAAATGAAACACCTGAAAAAACAAATGCTTTGTTCGATTTTAAATTGAAATGGCAAAATGATCCATTGGTTATGAATAAATATTTTGCAGTGCAGGCTTCGATTCCAAATAAAAATGCATTGAATATTATTAAAAAATTGGAAAAAGATGAAAGTTTTGATGGGAAAAATCCAAATAAAATTCGTGCATTATATGGAGCGTTTGGTCGTTCGGTTGCAAATTTTCATATTGAAACAGGTGAATCCTACTCTTTTATTGCTGATAAAATTATAGAAATAGATAGTTTTAATAATAAAGCATCAAGTGGTCTTGCACATGTTTTTGATGAATATGCAAAAATGCCAGAAAATTTAAAATCTCTTATGAAAATAGAGTTGGAGAAAATTTTAAATTATAAAAATCTTGAAAATAAGCCTATCTCTGATGCATTGTTTGAGGTTGTAAGTAAAATAATCAATAATTCATAATAATAAATATATGCAAATAGCAAAATATATAAAAGGTTTGTCTCTTGTTGTCTTTGTTTCAATTATTGCAATTTTATTATCAAATTATGTTTCTGTTGGCTCTGTAACTCTTGCAATTTTATTGGGGATTTTGCTTGGAAATACGTTTCTTCGGTCTAAAAATAAGTCGGTATATGGTGCTGGAATAATATTTGCAGAAAAAAATATTTTAGCTTTTGCAATTGCTTTGATGGGAATAAATTTAGATTTTTCTCTTTTGTCAGATTTAGGTTTAAAAACCTTGTTTTTAATTGTGATTGCAATGTTTGTTACTATTTTTTCTGGAAAATATATCGGAAAATATTTTGGATTAAGTTCAAATTTATCTTTATTGCTGGGGATAGGAAATGGAGTTTGTGGAAGTAGTGCAATTGGAGCAAGTGCAAAAGTTTTGCATTCAAAAGAAGCGGATATTGGGGTTTCTGTTGCTGTTGTAAATTTTCTTGGAACTCTTGGAATTTTGATTGTTCCGTTTCTTGCGTTATTCTTTAGTTTTTCGGATATTGATTCTGGAATTTTGATAGGAAATACTTTGCAAGCAGTTGGACAAGTGACAGCTGGTGGATTTAGTATTAGCGATGTTTCTGGTGTTACTGCAACAACGGTAAAGATGGGAAGAGTGTTACTTTTAACGCCTTTGTTGTTTATTTTATTATATATAAATTTAAAAAAAAATGTTGTAAAGAAAACAGAAAATTTAAAACAAGTTACAATTTTAATTGTAAAATCTATTCCTATTTTTATATTATTTTTTATATTATTTTCGCTTGTTTCTTCGTTTTCTCTTGTTTCAGAAAATATTAAAAGTATTATTTCTACAGTTTCAAAAATAGCATTGATTGTTGCAATGAGTGGGGTTGGTTTAAAGATTAGATTGCAAGATATTAGGCAAGATGGGAAAATTGCATTTTTAGTAGGATCTTTGGTATTTTTAGTGCAAATTATATTTTCTGGTTTTTTAATTTACATATTTATGTAAATTGAATATACTTCAAGTAATGTGTAGTCTGTAATATATTATTATATATTATAAACTTATAAATTTAAAAAATTTAATTTTAAAATATGGCAATTTTACAAGTGAGCCCAACTCGAATGAACCTTTTAGGTTTAGCAAAGCAAATTAAAACTGCAAAAAAAGGGCATAAATTATTGAAAGATAAACGAGATGGGCTAATGAAAGAGTTTATGGCTCTTATTAAAGAAGCGAGAGCAACTCGGCATGAGGTAGAAGAGCAAATGAGTGAAGTTTCTTCATTAATTTTACGGGCAAGTAGAAGTACAAATCCAAAAGCTATAGAAACAGCTTTATATAATCCTGAGGTATCTATAGATTTAGAAGTTGAAGAAAAAAATATAATGAGTGTTAAAATTCCAGAGTTTTCTCATAGTGTTTCTGGTGAAGCATTAGGGTTTAATGTTACTGGTATTTCTCCATTTTTACCGTTATCTATAAAAACTCTTCAAGAGTCATTACCTCTTTTATTAAAATTATCTGGATTAGAAAAAGCAGTAGAAGCTTTAGCAAAAGAAATTGAGGTAACTCGAAGGCGTGTAAATTCTCTTGAATATATAATGATTCCAAATTTGGAAGAAACAGTTAAATATATTAAATTGCAGTTGGATGAAGCAAATAGAGATGCGGTTGTTTCGGTTATGAGGGTAAAAGCAATGATTGATGCAAAAGAAAGAGAAGCGAGAATGACACAATCATAAGATTGGGTCATTTTTTTGGAACTGTAAATATAAAAAAATATTATTTTATAAAAACTGTATGTATTCATTAGGAGAAATTCGAGTTGGTCATGTTGTCGAAATTGAAGGAGTTCCGTTTTTAGTAACATTTGCGAATCATGCAAAACAAGCAAGAGGAGCTGGAGTTTTAAAAACAAAAATGAAAAATTTATTGAATGGGTCGGTTACTCCAAAGACTTTTCAGGGTAATGATAAATTAAAACCAGCAGATGTTGGGTATATAAAAGCTCAATATTTGTATAAAGATTCTGAAGGGTATCAATTTTTACATAATGAAACATTTGAACAATTTATAATCACAGAAGATGTTGTGGGTGAAGATTCTGTGTTTTTAGTAGAAGGAACTGATTATGATATTCAGCAATTTGATGAAAACCCAATTTCAATAAATTGGCCTGTTAATATGGTGTTTAAAATTGTAGAAACGCCACCAGGTGTAAAGGGGGACACAGCACAAGGAGGAACAAAACCAGCTCAGTTAGAAAATGGATTAACAGTGTTGGTTCCATTATTTGTTGATACAGATGAAAATGTACGAGTTGACACACGGACACGTCAATATTTAGAACGGGTTCAAAAATAAATAATTTTATCTATTTATAGATTTTTTTCATGATAAATGCTTTTAAAAAAATAGATAAGCTTCTCCTTATTGGTGTGTTATTTCTTTTGTTAATTGGGATTTGGATGATGAGTTGGGTGAGTGTTTTTAATGCAAATGAAAAAGAGCATTATTTTGCTGCCAAATCATATTGTATTTCACAAATTCCAAATTATAATTCTCTTTCAAGGGTTGCTCAAAAAAAGAATATAACTGCATGTTTAAAAACGTCAGATGCGAAAGAAGCATCTGAGTTTTTTTGTTCTATAAACAATTGTAATGATATGTATTTTAAATTGCATATTCGTAATATTATTATTGCATTGGTTGGAATGTTTGTAGCTTTTTTAATTCCTATTTGGTTTTGGCGAAGAATGGCACCTCTTATTTTTATTATAGGATTTATTTTGCTGATAATTGTTTTGATTATTCCTGCTCAAGGTGGATTTACAGCTAAAAGTTGGTTGCCAATTCCTGTGCTAGGATTGTTTCAGCCTTCCGAGGCGATGAAATTGGCTCTTGCATTTTATGCAGCTTTATGGATTTCAAAAAAAGAATCGACTATTGCAACTTTGGAGGGGGGATTTTTGCCGTATTTGCTTATTGTGGCGTTGGCTATTGGTCCTGTTATGTTGCAACCTGATTATGGTTCTTCTATTATTTTAATGGCAATTGCTTCTTCTATGTTTTTTATTGGAGGTGCAAGTTTGATGCATATGGGTTTAACTATAGGAATTATTATTACAATGGGGGGAATTGCATATTCTTCATTTGAATATATTCAGAAAAGATTTGATACTTTTTTGCATCCAGAATTGGCAAATGCAAAAGATAGTTATCAAATTGATCAGGCTCATATTTCTTTGGGAAATGGAGGTTTTTTTGGAAGTGATAATACAACTGAAAGTTTTGGATTTTTACCAGAAATACAGGGAGATATGATTTTTGCTGCAACTGGTGAATATTGGGGGTTTTTAGGAATGTTGTTTCTGGTAGGAATTTATATTTTTATAACAATAAGAGGGATTAATATTGCAAAAAATGCAAAAACAAAATTTTCAAAATTGCTAGCAACTGGGATAATTTCTTGGTTTGCAGCTCAAACATTGGTTAATATGATGGTGGTAACAGGGCTTTTTCCTCTTACTGGAATCACACTTCCTTTGTTATCATATGGTGGAACTTCTATGCTGATAACACTTTCAGCACTAGGAATATTATTAAAAATTTCAGCATCTCTTCATGAAAAAGAAAACGAAGCTATTGTTAATAGGAGGCGGAAGCGGAGGACATTTGTACCCACTTCTTACTCTGGCTCAAGAAGTTTGTAATAAAAAAATTTTAAAAAGTGAAGATTTGCATTTTATTATTGCTGATAATAATGCAGATTTTAGATATTTTGAAAGTAACGATTTATATAAAACTTTTTCATATTCGGAGTATTCGGTTGCAAAATTGAGACGATATTTTGATTGGCAAAATTTTATAGATTTTTTTATTTTTATAAAAAATATATTTTCTTCATTTTTTTTCTTAATTTTCAATAGGCCAGAAAAAATTTTTTCAAAAGGTGGATTTGTATCTCTTCCGTTTGGGATATCTTCATTTTTTTTAAGAATTCCATTTTATTTACATGAAACTGATAGTGCTATGGGATTATCAAATAGAGTTTTATCTAAATTTGCTAAAAAAGTGTTTACGGGTTTTCCTGTTCAGAATATTGAAAAAGTTGAAAAAGAAAAATATTTTTTTGTCGGAAATCCAGTCAGACCTGAGTTTTTTAAAACTATTAATACTAAATCTGATATAAATAATAAAAATTTAAATGTTTTAATTTTTGGTGGAAGCCAAGGAGCTCAAGCTCTTAATCAATGGGCTAGGGATTTTTTTGATATTTCTAAAAATAAAATTTTATTAAATCAAATTAAAAATACTAGTAATTTAAATATTATAGAAAAGATTAACGTATTAATAGTTTCTGGAAAAAATAAATCTGATACAAATAAAATTTTAAATATAAATAAAAATAATAATAATAATCTATATTTAAAAAATAATTATTTAAATGTAAAAGAAGTTGAATTTTTAACTACAAGTTTTGTTGATGAAATTCATAAAGCTGATATTGTAATTACGCGAGCAGGTGGAAGTGTGGCAGAACTTGCAGCTGCAAAAAAATGTGCAGTTCTTGTTCCTTTACCAACTTCTGCAAATAATCATCAGGTAAAAAATGCAGAATATTTTGCAAAAAATAATGCTGTTTTGTATATTAAAGAAAAAGATTTATTTGAATCTAAAACAAGCATTTTATTAATTGAATTATTTTATTCAAAAGAAAAACAGAAAAATTTATCTAAGAAATTGGAAAAATTTGCCAAAAAAAATGTAGTGCAAGATATTATAAAATATTTAAAAATATAAAAAATTTAATAAAAAATATGAAACGAAATCAAAAAGATTCAGAAAAAACAAGTATAAAGTTGCTCAAAAAAAATGAAATATTTATCCCAGTATTTGCATCTTTATTATTTTTAACAGGAATAATAACAGCAATATCAAATGTATTATTGTTTAATTCTTTTCTTCAAATTTTTATTATTTTGATTGGTTTGATTTATATGTTTTTAGCAGTTTCTTTGGCTCAATATAAACGCTGGGCTTATAAAGTAACAATTGCGCTTTTTGCAGTTATTACAGTTTTTAATATTTTCTATTTATTTGATCTTATTTCTCTTTATTTTCAAATTGATGGACTTGCTCCAACTTCTGGAATTTTGTATTTAATATTTATAGCACTCATCAATATTGTTTTAAATGTAATAACTGTATTAGTTTTAATTGAGAGAAAATCACTTTTTAAGAGGTAAAAAATAATTTAGTTATTTTTGTAAAAAATGATAATTTTTTGCTATACTAAAAATAAGAAAAAACTTTATAATAAAAAATGCAATTCATATCACCCAGAACAGATTTTGCCTTCAAACGGATATTTGGATCAGAAAACTCAAAAAAAACATGTATTTCGTTTTTAAATGCAATACTAGATTTTGAAGGAACAGAAAAAGAAATTATTGATTTAGAAATTCTCAATCCGTGGAAT
>CAZDZQ010000001.1:0-17890 GCA_964509985.1 uncultured Candidatus Peribacteria bacterium | reverse complement strand
AATTACTTTGGGAAATATTGGAAAAAATAATGGTGCAGTTGCAGAAGATTTTTTTTATTCTTCACTTTCTAAAAAGAAAAAATTGGGAAATATTAAATATGATGAAATTGGTCAACATTGGCAAAAAGATTTAAAAAATGTGAGAGGAGAATATGATATTGTAATGATAAACGGAAAAGAAGTTGCCTTGGTTGAAGTAAAATATAAGATTCATCATTACGATGTAGAGTCGATGGAAAAACAAATAAAAAATTTTAAAATTCTTTTTCCAGACTATAAAGATTATAAAATAAGAGGAGCATTTGCGAGCTTGGCAATGTCGAAAAAAGCCGAAGAAGAAATTTTGAGAAATGGATATTTTGCATTAAAACAACAAGGAGAGCATGTTGAAGTGGTGAGTCCAGAATAATAATAAAAATAAGATTTTTTGAATTTCAATAAAAAAAACTATGAAAATTTGCGTACCATTAAAAACTGATAAAATTAAAGAGCTTAAAGCTCAAATGCAAAAAATAGATACAGAATATTCTGATAAAGTTTCTATTATTGAAATTTGGTTTGGTGAATTTTTTGCAGAAGATATTTTAGAAAATACAAATGATGTATACACTTATGCAGAAAATTTACTACAAGAGATTTTTGAACAGAGAAAAAATTTAAACAATTATTTCCCCCTTCTTTTCACTATTAAAGATAAAAAAGAACAAGGAAATTTTGAGGGAACTCTAAATGATAAAAAAGAAATTTCTCGAAAAATTATTGCAAAAATTTTAGAATACTCAAAACATACATCTAATAATATAAAAAATAATCCAGATTATTTAGATCTAGATTATAATTTTGATGATGATAATTTATATGAATTTTTTGAAGAGATAAAAAGAACACGAAATTCTCAAGAAATAAAAAATAAAGATTTTCAACTTATTTTATCCGCCCATTTTTTTGAAGGAACACCCAGTTTTCCATCATTAAAAAACAGAACACAGCTTATGCAAAATAGGGGTGCGGATATAGTAAAAATTGCAGCAATGCCACATGATGAAAAAGATGTATTAACTATTTTTAGAGTAGCTGAAAATTTTAAACGAAAAGAAATTAAATATATTGCGATTTCAATGGGAAATATTGGAAAAATTTCAAGAGTTTTAACTCCATTATGGGGAGGTGAAATGATGTTTGCATCACTTTCTGCAGAAAATGCTTCGGCAAATGGACAAATGACTATTTCAGAATTATATTCTTTAGCTTCTTTTTTTTAGATTAATTTATGAATCTGTATTTTCAGATTCAGATAAACTCTTCTCTTCCGAATGCAACAACAATGCAAACATTAAAATAACTGCAGGTACTGCAAAAAATAATCCATTATATTGCACAAAATGCAAGGCTAAGAATGACTCAGAAGTCATCTCAGATAAAACATGATGCACTGTATCAAACCCAACAATGCTCCACCCAGAAAGAAGCAACAAAATTATATTTATAAATAATAAAGCAAAAGAAAGAGATATAATTCCAAGTAAAAATAAATTTCCTACAGAATTTTTACAATTTTTTGCCGATATTTCAAAAAATGTAAACTGAAACAAAACAAGCCAAATAACACAAAAAAGAAATATTTTTATTCCAGAATAAATATAAAGAGACGTTATTTGCTCTGAAATGGTAAGAACATTAGAAATTTCCCCATTGCTAATGAGTGCGATGGATATATTTGGAAAAAGAGATGGCAAAAAGACACTAAAAAAATCGGCAACAAAAAAGGAAGGATATGCAACCAGCAAACCTTTTATTGTTTTTGATTCACCAATTATCACCCCAATAAGTGTAAAAAAACAAATAAGTGTAAATAAAATAAAATCCCACGATGGTGTAAATGTTAAAAAATCCATATATATTATTAAAAAATTTTATTGTAACTTTCCCAAGTCTGCTATTTCCATCTCCAACTGCTCAATAGCAAAAAGTTTTTCATATCGAGCCGTTTGTATTTTTTTTAAACTATACCCATTTATAGCATTTTCATTATGAAAATTTAATCCCCAATATGTAAGCCCCAAAGCCAAGCAAGTAAGAATTGTTATTATTGTAGAAATCCCAATAAATAACTGATTTCCAATTCTTACTTTTTTTGTTTTTTTTGACATAATTTAAAATTTATTTAAAAACACAATATTACAATATTTTTTCTACTACTCTCATTTTTGCACTTCTTGAGCGAGAATTCTCATCTTGTTCTTTTTTTGAAGGAATAATTGGCTTTTTATTTATTTTTTTTAAACAGAATCGAGACTCCAAATTCTCATTATTTTTATACTTATTTACTTTTTCTTTTGAAATATATTGATCTAAAACATTTTTTACAATTCTATCTTCTAATGAATGAAATGTTATAATTGCGAGCCTTCCTCCTTTTTGCAAAATTTCTACAGCCTGATGAACCGCCGTTTCTAAAACTTCCAATTCTTTATTTACTGCTATCCGTAAAGCCTGAAAAACCAATGCTGCAGGATGAATTTTCTTTTTAGAAAATGGTTTTATAGAAACTATAAACTCTGCCAATTCGACAGTTGTTTCAAACTGCTTTATTTCTCGTTGTTGTACTATTTTTTTTGTAATTAAATATGCATGCTTTTCTTCTCCATATACATAAAAAATATTCTGCAATTCCTCTTGAGTCCAATTATTTATAATTTCTTTTGCTGTCAGAGTATCAGATTGATTCATTCTCATATCTAATGGAGCATCAAATCTAAAAGAAAACCCCCTATCTCCATCATCAAATTGCAAAGATGAAACACCTATATCAAATAAAAGAGAAGTAGGTTTAAATTTTTTTTCTAAACATATTTCTTTTAATTTTTTAAAATTTTCTGGAATAATTTTTAGCTGATTATTTACAATAAAAGTATTAAGCCTTTTTTTTGCAATTTTTCTGGCGTTTTCATCTTGATCAAAGCCTAAAACATGTAAATTTTTATTTTGTGAAAAAAAATATTCTACATGCCCTCCCATTCCTAAAGTTGCATCAATATGATACTGAGAATTTTTAATATCCAAAAACTCTGCTGATTCTTGCCAAAGAACAGAATAATGAATTGAAGATTGTGCAAATTCCGTCATAAAACAATAAAAATAAATAAAAATTTGTGAAATATTTTTCACTTTTTGTTTTTATTTAGATAATAGCAAAAAAACTTATAATTTTTAATGGAATTATCAATTGTAATATTCAAGCATTTTTACCTATTAATTGCATCCAGCAATGAATTATAATGCTGATCTTTAGCTTTCATGATTTTTTTAATATTGTACGAATTAGCAGATTTTACTTTATTTAATAGCACAAGAATACTATCGTATAAATGAATATTTGATTCAATCATTTCCAATTTTTTCATATGTTTACCCATAGAATCTGTTATCTTACTCAGTTTATTTATTTGTATTAAGTCAAAATCTCCAATCATATGACTAACCCTCCCCTGCTTCCCAAATAGAAAAAATATTGAATCTGTTGGTAACGTTATATTATGATTAATAGCTTTATTTATAGTTTTAGATACTTCTGAAACTAAATTATCAATTGCCTTATCTGAAAGAATGTGATTTTTAATACTAAACCCCTTGGGGAGTTTATTATTAGCAGAAATTGCAAATATTCCATCTCTATTTAAAGGAGTCGATATAATTTTAGTTCCCTCCTCATTAACCCTAAGTGTTTTAAACGTTGGAATCTTTGCACGTTTTAGGCTTTTATGTATATTTAAAAAAGGTGTTTTTCTAATCAAAACAATTTTTTTTTGAATTCTTGGATGTATTGTTTTTGTTACCATGCTTATTGCTTTACCATTATGCGTATAAACATCATCAGTTACAACACCAAATCCGCCTTCTGAAATATATTTTCCTTTTCCAGCCGTGCCCAATACAGCAGTGCGCCCTGCACTATTTGTAAAATTTTCATATACAACCAATTTTCCTTTTTGATCTTGAAGCTTTATTATATTTCCTGCTGAGTCTGTAACGGTAGCAGTTTTCCCAGATTTTAATGTTTTAAAAATCTTTGCATAGGCCTCTTTCGTAAATGTGATAAATTTTCCCCCAAATTGTAATAAATATTTTCCACCTTCTATCATTTTTATAGCAGACTGAATAGGCCTCCCAATTATTACATCCTCAACTCCAAATGTATTAATATCTGGCTCTGGAGGGTTATGAAAATCATAATTTTTTTTAACTTCTCGAGACAAAGCATTTTGGCATTTTTTATTATTTGTAACAATATTCTCTATACACTGTTGCTCTTTTTTCCTCGCAAAAGGATTCTTTGAAAGATTTATTTTTAAATTATTGTAACACCCTCTAGTATTCTCTATCACTTTTCTGCATTCTTTAGGATAATTATGCCCCGATAACGCATTTCCCGAAATATCCTGATTGTGCCCTTGAGAGTAAAATTGTTCAGCCGTTTCAAAAATAACTTTTTTTTCTAAAAACTGTATTTGTATATTTAGATGTTTGTGTATTTGCATTGTAATTCTAATTGTAATTGTAATAACATAATTCAGAAGATTTTATCATGAGGGTTTAATAAAATCAAAACTTTCTCTAATCCCGAACCTTTATGCTTCTCACAAAACAAGAATTTCAAGAAAAACTAGAAAAGAAAATTTTAAAAATAGCATTTATTGGAATGTCAAACACAGGAAAAAGTTTTAGATCAGATGAATTACATGACATTGAACAATTTAATTATATTCATGTAGATGATGAAATTGAAAAAGATTTAAACTTGAGCTCTATGGCCGAAATGGCAGCTTGGATGGGATATCCATTTGATGAACGCTATAAAAAAAGAGGTGAAAAATATTTACAATTAGAAGAAAAACATACTCAAAAAAAAGAATATCTAGAAACAAAAAATAATTTTGTATTAGATACCACCGGAAGTGTTATTTATTTATCAAAGCAAACCAAAGAATATTTACAAAAAAATTACCTACTCATTTTGCTTGATATAGAACAAGATAAACTAGAAGACATGAAAAAATTATTTTTTAAAGAACCTAAAAGTGTATATTGGGGAAATAGCTTTTTTCAAAAAGATAATGAAGATAATATAGATGCATTAAAACGATGCTATCCTCAGTTATTAGAAGATAGAAAAAATATGTATAGAGACTTAGCCGATATCATCATACCAGGGGAGATTTCTCAATATAAAGGTTTGTCTATTCACAGATTTCTAGAAATTATTTCTTTTGCATTGCCAGATAAAAAATAATAAATTTAACCAAAAAACACATGAGTTTTATAAGTACAAGAGGATACCAAAATACAGAAGATACATTTTTAAATGTTGTTCAAATGGGACTTGCACCAGATGGTGGATTATTTTTACCTAAAAAATTTCCAAAAATTTCTTTAGATGAAATAAATTTATTGCAAGATTTATCATACCAAGAACGATTATTTTTAATTTTGCAAAAATTTGAACTTTCAATTTCAGAAGAAAATTTAATAGAAATGATAAACAAGGCATATTCTCATTTTGATTCAGAAAAAATTTGCCCTCTTTCAAATTTCAAGCAAAATATAAATATTTTAGAACTTTTTCACGGACCCACTGCTAGTTTTAAAGATATGGGATTGCAACTTACTCCTCATTTTTTTGATGCGAGTACCACTGATAAAAATCAAAAATTTTGTATTGTTACAGCAACATCCGGAGATACAGGAATTGCTGCAATTGAAGGATTTAAGAAAATTGAAAACATGTCTGTTTTTGTAATTTATCCAAAAGATGGAGTAAGTGAATTGCAAAAAAAACAAATGCAATCGATTTCGGATAAAAATGTAAAAGTACTAGGAATTGATGGTGATTTTGATTTTTGTCAAAATGCAACAAAAGAACTTTTTACTGATGAAAAATTTACAAAAAAAATACAAGAACAATATAATACAAAATTTGCTGCAGGAAATTCTATGAACTGGGGAAGGCTTTTACCTCAGATTGGATATTACTTTTCTGCATATGCAGATTTATTAGAAAATAAAAAAATTGAATTAGGAGAAGAAATTGAAGTTTGTGTTCCCTCTGGAAATTTTGGAAATATATTAGGGGCATTTATGGCAAAAAAAATGGGATTGCCTATTTCAAAATTTATTTGTGCATCAAATGAAAATAATATTTTAACAGAATTTTTAAATACAGGAATATATGATATTTCAGATAAAATATTAATAAAAACAGATTCTCCATCGATAGATATTTTAAAATCATCAAACATAGAAAGATTGCTATATTTTTTAACAGAAGAAAATAATGATAATACGAAATATATTAAAAATTTATTTGATCAATTAAATACTGATAAAAAATTTGAAATAACTTCACAAATTTTAGAAAAAATAAAAGAAAATTTTATTGCAGATTTTTGCACAGAAAAAGAAATGCAAGAAACTATCAAAAAATATTATGAAGAAAAAAATATGATTTTAGACCCACACACTGCTGTTGCAGTCTGTGTTTCAGACAAAACGAAACAAAAAACTTCAACTCCGCGAATTGTGGTATCTACTGCTCATTTTGGTAAATTTAAACCTGCAATAGAAAAAGCCTTAAATAATACTCTTGATAATATACCTCATAGCAGTAAAAATCATTCAGAATTAGAAAAACTTAAAAATAAAAACAATATTCAAACTGATTTTATTTCAAATAAATATAGTGATTTGTTAAATGCTGTTGAAAATTTTATAAACAGAAATGAGAAATAATAGAGATAAACATCAAGGAAAATACGTTTCACATTTTTCAAAAATATATATTATTATTATTATGACATATATAGTGTTTTTATTTTACTATATTTATGCAGAATTTGTTAAAGTAAATCTTTCCAATTTAAATTTAATAGAAAAACAAAACGAATTAATATTTTTAGACAAAAAACTGGTAAAATTAGAAAAAGTAAAAAAAAGAATGAGTACCTCCCAATACCAAGATAGAATAAACAAAGAGATCAAAGGAAAACTGAGACAAGGAGAACGTCAGTTTAAAACACCTCAAATTAGGCAAAAAACAGAAAAACAAATTCAAGCAGAAGAGGCCGAAATCTATTTACAAAAACCGATAATAGAAGAATGGAAAGATATATTTTATATTAATTAATCATGTTTTTTTCAAAAAAATTACAAGAAGAAATAAAAATTATAAACGAAAGAATCGCACAACAACACCCTCAACATTCCACAGAAACAAAAAGACTTTTACAATTTGCCAAATTAACAGAAGAAGTAGGAGAGCTTTCTAATGAAATTTTAGCGAGCGTTGGGTATCAACGTAAAGAAAAGTTAAAAAATCACTCTAAACAAACCCTAGAGAGTGAATTCGCAGATGTTTTTATTACAAGTCTACTACTTGCACAAACATGTGAAATAGATATAAATAAAGCATTAGAAGAAAAATTCAAAAAACTAGACAACAGATGGAAATAATATATATTTATAAAAAATTTTTATGAACCTCTTTCAGCTGACTATCCGTAAAATGCGTATAAATTTGAGTTGTAGAAATATTTGAATGCCCCAGCAATAATTGAACAGAACGCAAATCTGCACCTTTTTGCAAAAGATGTGTTGCAAATGAATGACGCAAAACATGCGGAGTTACTTTTTTTACAATTCCAGCTAAAACAGAAGCATTTGTAATAATTCTAGAAATAGCTCCTCTGTCCATCCGTTTTCCTTGCCCTCGATTTGAAGCAAAAAAAGGCGTATTTTTATTTGGCCTATCATGAATTTCTGAAAGCTCTAACTGTGCATCTCTCACTACTTTATACTCTTGTAAATATTTTTTTGCCTCTTCACTTAAAAATACAACTCTATACTTGCCCCCCTTTCCACTCACATAAAATTCTCCTGTTTCAATATTTAAATCTTCATAATTCATATTACAAAGCTCTGAAACCCGCAAACCTGTAGAAAACAAAGTAATTATTATAGCAGAATCTCTCAAACCTGTTTTGGGTGTTTTGATAGAATGATATAAAATTTTATCTATTTCTTCTTTTGATAAAAAATCTACATGACGCTCTCCACTTTTAGGAACTTCAATTTTTTCAGCCGATAAACTTTCTACATCTCGCGTATGTAAAAATTTCAAAAAAGCTCGCAAGGCTATTAAATAATATCCCTGTGTTTTTACAGAAAGCAATTTTCCTGTTTTTTTACTTATTTCTCGTGCCAAAAAAAGTCTAAAATCATCAATATGAGATAATTTTAAACTTTCTGCATGCAAAATTTTTGATGAATTTTCTGTAAAATCTAAAAATTTTTTTAAATATCGAGAATAATTTTCCAAAGTACTTTTACTTTTTGCCTCGTGCATTCCTGTAGAAAGCTCTTGAAATTGCAAAAACCGTTGAATGAGATCTGACAATTTATTCATGAAATTTTATCAAGTTTTTTTGATTTTTATTTTATATTTTATATTTTTTTAGCTCAATAATTTTTTTAAGATTTCATTTACTACTTGTGGATTTGCTTTTCCTTTTGATTTTTTCATTACTTGCCCCACAAATGCTCCAAATAGCTTATCTTTTCCAGATTTATACGCTTCTACCAAATCGGCTTTTTCTGCTAGAACTTCTGCACAAATAGCTTCAATCGCTCCTGTATCTGATTCTTGAGCAAGACCTTTTTCTTCTACAATAATTTCTGGATTTTTATTTCCTGAAATTACTTCTTCAAAAATTTGATTCGCAACTTTATTAGAAATTTTATTATTTTGAATTAACTGAATTAAAATAACTAAATTTTCTGCATTAAAATCTGCAAGAGAATATTCAATATTATCATTTAAATATTTACTAACTGCACCCAAAATCCAGTTACTTGCTATTTTAATATCTCCAGTTTTTTCTGAAACAAATTCAAAAACTTCATTTAAATATTTATCTCCGACCAATGCATCAGCCTCGGCAATTCCAATTCCTGCATCTAGATATTTTAATATTTTTTCTGAAGGTAATTCTGGAATTTCTTTTTGCAATTCTGCAATTTCTTCGTCTGTAATGGTTAATGGTGGTAAATCTGGTTCTGGGAAATATCGGTAATCCATAGCCTCTTCTTTGCTTCGTTGAGAAAAAGTTTTTCCAGTATCTGCATTAAACCCTCGTGTTTCTTGAACAATTTCATCTTTTTTTCCATCATTACACAATGCTGTTTGCCGAGCAATCTCATATTCTAAAGCTTTTTCAATATTTCGAAACGAATTCATATTTTTCATTTCTACTTTTGTTCCAAATTTTTCTTGACCAAATGGACGAATAGAAACATTTACATCACATCTCATCATTCCTTTTTCCATATCCGCATCAGAAATATCTAAAAACCGAAGTATTCTTTGCATTTCTTTTAAAAAACTTGAAACATCAGTTGGAGACCTAAAATCTGCTTCTGTAACCATTTCTGCCAAAGGCGACCCAGAACGATTCCAATCTAAAAGTGAAGAATTTGCAGAATGCGTAGATTTTCCTGCATCATTTTCCAAATGTAGTCTATTAATTCTAAACGATTTTTTTTCTCCATTTACAATAACCTGCAAATTTCCATGCTCACAAACAGGTTCATCAAATTGAGAAGTTTGAAACCCAGCAGGTAAATCTGGATAAAAATATGATTTTCTATCAAATTTAGAAAATTTCTTTACCTCGCACCCCAAAGCCAATCCCATTTTTCGCCCAAGATAAACAGCTTGTTTATTTATTGTTGGCAATGCACCTGGAAACCCCATACACACGGGACAAGTATGCTCATTTGGTTCTGCTTTCCATGTGTCATTGGAACATGCACAAAACATTTTTGTTTTTGATTTTAACCGTGCATGGATTTCTAGTCCCATTACCGGTTCGTATTGTTGATTTTCTTGAGTCATAAAAAAATAAGCTATGAAATAGTATGAAATATAAATATTTTTGTACAAACAGCTTACTAAATTTTTTTGTTCTTGGGAATTTTAATTTATACTAATAATCTTTTAAAATTTTATATATATTTTCAGATAATTCATTAAAATCCGCCTTTGCTTGCTCCAGGTTATTCAAAGCTCCTTTCACATTTTTAAAATCTTTTATAGGCTCTAAGTTAAAAACTGCTTTATTTTTTTGTTGAGATATAGGTGAAAATTGCCCAAAATCTTTTATTGTAGCAATTGCTTTTTCATAAGATTGTTGAACTAATCCATTTCTTCCATGATTTTCAGATAAATACTTTTTAACAAATATAGGAATTTTTTCTATCCATTGTTTATTTGCTATAATTGGCTGTTTTGCATATTGATTATATGAATTTACGACATATCCTATAAATAAACCATCTCCATCCAAAATTTTATCAGAAGAAATTCCTTTACTTTTTCCTAAAACTTTTGCAGTTACTCGCCAATTTTCTTTCCACTCTTTAAATGTTGTTCCTAAATTTTCAATTCCCTGCAATGAAAATTGATCTGGCATCATAGGAGTTATAAAATAATCAGATCCTAAAAAAATAATACGATTCAACAAACCTAAACTTGGAGATGTATCAATTATAAAAATATCAATATTCTCTTCTAACCCTTTTTTGTTTAAAAACCTATCTATTGCACTTGTTTGATTAAACCCCCTTTCATTTCCCTGTGCTGCCTCGCCCCATGAAGAAATAAGAGAATTTTCATACTGAGACAACTGCAAACTTCCTGGCAAAATTGATAAATTTTTTGACAATGCTGTAAAATTGATAGAATTATTACTAAGTCCAGTACCTCTAATAATAGGCTCAACAACCCCAAAAATATTTTCGTTACTTTCGGTAAATAAATTCTGCATCAAAAACTCTTTTCCCATTGCCAGTGCTGATAAATTACACTGAGGATCTAAATCTATTAAAACTGTTTTTAAGCCTTTTTCTGCAAATTTTACAGCTGTATTATACGCCAACGTTGTTTTCCCAACCCCACCTTTATTATTTACAAATACTAATTTTTTTGTTCTTGTAAAGCCAATCATAAACTTATTAGTTATATAAAACTATTATTATGTAAACAGCTTACTAAATTTTTTTGTTCTTGGGAATTTTAATTTATATTCAAATTTTTAATAAAATTAAATACTATTGTACTCCATATTTATATTTTTTATTTATAGCATCTTGCTTATCTTTAAAAAAAATTCTATTTTTAGGCGTAAGAATAAAAGCTCGAGGATGATCTAGAGGCCAAAAAGTAGAGCCTCTCTTGCTTCCAACAAATTTCGCCCAATTTGGAGCAGGAACAAAATCTATTTTTGGTAAAATTTCAACAACATTAAAATCCAATTTTTGTGTATCTTTTGCAAAAATTTGTAATGTCTCTGGTTTATTATTAAGCAATACTCGTAATTCAAAATTATTATTTATAGTATTATTATTTATTTTGTTTATTTTGCTTATTTCTAAAATACCATTTTGAATTTGATTCAAACTAATAGTTGGAACTGTTTTATTTTGAAAATCTTCACTATTAAAAATTTTAATATTTTGAGAATTATTTTTTATAAAATTATTTTTTTCAGTATATATTCCCAAAAAAAAACTAGCAGACGAAAAAAACAAAAGAGAAATAACAACAACTAAAATCTGTATAAATGATATGTTTTTGAACATATTTTAAAAATAAAATTTTTACTTTTTAATTACAATTTTCTACTTATTTTCCGCAATTATTGCAAAATTCAGATTTCTTAATTTTTTGATATTCACATTTTTCACATTTTTCACATTGCTCTTCTCCACAAAAAGTACAATATTTTTCTTTTTCAAATCCCATAATTTTTTGCGTTCCACATGACCAACATTGATTTTTTGCCAATCGTTTTC
Source organism: uncultured Candidatus Peribacteria bacterium (assembly GCA_964509985.1). Lineage (GTDB taxonomy): Bacteria > Patescibacteriota > Gracilibacteria > CAIRYL01 > CAIRYL01 > SZUA-1403. The sequence goes on along the minus strand of CAZDZQ010000001.1, from coordinate 5,986 downwards.
TCCATGTATTTTCTGGAGAAAATAATTTTCGTTGAAAAAAATATACAATTGATAAGGTTATAATAATTCCAATAAAGATGAGAACATAGCTAAAAATTGCTATTAAATTTAAAGCCTCTAGCAAATCAAGCAAATCTGAAAAAAAATGAAACGGCAAAACATCCAACAAAACAAAAAATATTTTTGAAAATAAAGGTATGAGCGTTACTACAAATAAATGAGAAAATAATAACTTAGCTATTGGATACTTATTTGAAAAATTGCCTGAAAACAATACAAAAAATAAAATTACCAAAGGAATTAAAAATATCATTTGCGCTCCCCATTTTTCTAATGGAAACCAAAACTCTAATTTTTCTAGATCTGATAAAATTTCTTCTTTATTATTTTTTATAGTTGTAAATAAATTTATTACAGAACTATCCGATAAAATTTCTTTTTTTAAAATATCTATTTTTTTATTATTTTTAGAAATAATTTGTTTGTTTTTTTCAATATCTTTTTTAATTGTTTTAGAATCTAGAGCTGTAATTGAATATTCTTCTTTTTGATGTGCAATATCTTCTAAAAGCATGGTGTCATACTCTCTTGTATTTTTATAATTTTTAGTAGATAGTTGATTATTAGCAAGTTCTAAATTTTGAATTTCTAAAAGTTTAGTATTTAAAAAAATTTTATTTAAATCTTTTACATCATAAAAAACTTCTAAACATTTTGGATGAATTTTATTTTTATTATTTTCTTCAATAATATCAACCGCAGAAGCATATTTATTTTGCACTGTATCATCATAATAAAAATTTGTATTTAAAGAATTTTCTATAAAATAAATTTTTTCATTTTGAGTATTATACTCTGATAAAAGATTTTTACATTGATATGGCACCACTTCGTGTGGAGCATTCATTTGCTGAGTTTGCATATCTAAACCAATAAAGATATTTGATAATACAAAAATATCAAGTGCTATCAGCACAAAAAAAGATAAAAAATGGATAGGTTCTTTTTTCCCAATATGCGTTAAATTGTTTTTAAATGATGTTAATTTTTCTAAAATTTTCATAAATATATATAATTAAAGTTTTGACTCTGCTTGTAACTTTTCAAATGGTAGATTTTTAGGATTTGCTAAAAATCCTAAATTAAAAGCTTTTTTATCTGCAAATCCTGGTAATAAAAATTTCCAAGTCCACCAAATTTTTTCCCCAGTTGCATCTTCTATATGTGGAACAATAGAAGTCATACAATTGTTAAATGCAGTATTATAAAACTGAGGAGCTTTATTCAAATTATTTATTTCCTTTGCAAACGATTCAAATATCATTCGCGATACTTTTTTATCTGCAACGGTTTTATACAAATATACTTCTTCGTGTCTATACCCTGTTCTAGAATCAATAAGATCTCTTGTACTTCCCACAATATAAATTATTTCATATTGATTGAACAAACCACTAAAAGGACTATATTCTACTTTTTTTTCCAAACGAGTTTCCACAGAAATTGCAAGATTTTTACCATCTTTAAAATTAAAAACAAGAAAGCTATGAGCCAACCCGTGCAATGAATGAAAATGAGAAAGTATAAAATCGACACTTTCCAACTCATTCATATCAAAAGTTTCGGTTGTCCAATTTTGAACAATAAAATCATCTGTATTCTTTGAAGAATAAAAATCTCGAAAATTTATAACAGTAATTTCATCAGAATTTTTATCAAAGATAATTTCTGAAATTTTTGCATTTTCATCTCTCCAATTTCTATTATGAGAAGGAGTTAATATCATTTGCCAAAATGTAAAAAGAAAAATAAGAAAAAATAAGATAGATTTTTTCTTATTATTTTTTAAAAATGTTAAAAGAGTTTTCATATTATCGCTAAAATTTATAATTACTTATGACTACTTATGATTTTTATTCTTATTTAAAACATAAGACAGACCTAATACAGAAACCCCTGTTATTATAAATAATAACACTTTTAAATTTGTATCTAAATGTGAAATGTCATAAAAAACAATTTTTCCCAAAGCAAAAATTAAAACAATCATTCCCAATTTTTTTTCATTCATAAATTTTTCCGAATTTTTTATTCCCAAAAATATCAAAAGCGATGCAAGCCCTACCCACCAAAAACTAATTAATATAGCCCTTAAGCCAACAATAGATGCAGTGTCTTTTTTAATAGAATCTAAATAAATCATTTCTGGACTTGGCTCTACCAATACATTATAAATTGAAATTATTTCATATGAAACAAATTGAAAAGCAACCAATACTGTAAAAGATGCAACCAAAAAGTAGAACCCTGAAATTTTTTTTAATGAAGAAAATACTAAATCTGTTTTTATTTTTTTTGATAGAATCAGCAAAATAATTAATGAACCCCCTCCTATTACTCCTTCTTTTGACGAAAATGGCAAATCTGAATGTGCCGGAAATAATTTATCCCAAAATACAAAAAATGAAGAGATATACCCAATTAATAAAAAGATAAGTGACAGATATGAATATTTTAAAATTTTTTCATCTTCTTTCTTAAAATATGCCAATACTGCGAAGACAGCAGAAGGGATAATTCCAATAATAATATCTATGCCAATTTCAATATCTTCGACAATATCAGCACCCAAAATAACAATAATTAAAAAAGATGCTAAATACGCAAGAACAGACCGTAATTCATACAAACCTATGTTTGTTTTTTTCATGAAAAAATGTGCCAAAAATGGCAACAATGAAAATACTAAAAACAATGAACCATATGAAAAAATTAAAAATTCTCCATCAACCATATTTACTTCTTCTGTCGTAATCATTACACCAATAACAGAAGTGCATAAAAACGCAATCTCTCTAGAAATTTTTGGAGCTTTTGAATAAAGCAAAGCAAAAATAAAAGAAATAGTAGAAATAATAATTCCCATATATCCATCAAAGATATCTGAAATATTTAAAAATGCAATAGTTGCAGACAAAATCCCTAAAACATACAGCGAAGTATATTGAGTATTTAAAATATTCCAAATGTAAAAATATAAAGCAGAAATACCAAACATTAAAAGAGAAATCAGAGAAATCTCCGGAAAAACCTCAACTGATGAACTTCCTATTGCAACAAAAAGAACAGAAACAATATAAATAAATGGTGAAATAAAACTAAACCCAAAGCTATATTTTGAAGTATTAAATTTAGAAAAATAATTTGCAGTAAACAACAACTGAAATGCGGTAATAAGAAATAAAAGAATAGGAATCAATATTGGATTTTCTGCAATTCCGTTTCCAATAAGTCCAGAAATTGAAAGAGTTGCAAAAAATAATCCAAATGAATTTAGCGAAATAAGCGAAAATACATTCATCTTAAAAGAGGCAACAAAAAGTGAAATGTTTATTGTCAAGAAATAAAAAAGAAATTGAATATATGAAATTTGATACGGATTCGATGTTTCAAATCCATCAGCCTGACCAATAAAAAAAGGAGTTGTGTATGCCCCAATAATTCCAAGAGTTAAAATAGTTTTTGAATTTCTTTGTTTTGCATAAAAAGCAATCGCCATTGCAAAAAAAACAGCAATAAGCAATGTGATGGATTCTGGTAAAATACCACTGGTTATTTCTTGTGAAAATTCAAATCGAGAGCCATAAATAAGAGTTACATAAAGCATTAAAATTCCACCACCGATAATCGCATCAGAAAAATTTTTTAATTTATGCTGAAAGGTATGCCCACCTGCAATCATCAAAGAACCCGTTAAAAAGCCCAAAGCTATACGTCCAACAGCTCCAACCTGCTCCCAAAACCCTGTATAAAAAAAATATCCAAGACCTGCAACAATCATTATTACACCAAGTATAGGAAAAATAATTTGAATAATTTTATCCATTGTCCATGAGTTATCATTATTATGAGAACCGTTGTTATGTAAATTGTTCATATTTTATTTAATTAAAAAATTTTGTAAAAATTGCAATATTTTTTCTTTTTCACGGTTAGGAATTTGCTGAAATTCTTCTGTGAATAAGTCTTGAAATTGAGGTCTCAAAGTATGAAATAAAGCCTCTCCTTTTTTAGTCCACTCTACAAAGACTTCCCTCCTATCTTCTGATATATTTTTTCGCACAATTAAATTTTCTTTTTCCATTCTGCTTAAAATTGCAGAAAAATTTGCAGAAGACCCCATCACAACGGGTGAAATAGAATTTGCACTACGAGGCGATTGCATGCTTAATGAAGACAAAATATTGTAATGCACTATAGAAATTTTTGCAGGTCTAAAAACTTTTTTATCTGCCATTTTTTGCAATTTTTCACCAATATATGCAAAAGAAAGCCCTAAAATTTCATCATCAGTTTTTGCAAATTTTTGCAATCTTTTAAAAATCATGTCTGTGTAAATAAATATTAAATAAATATTAACTAAGTTAATTACTTTTGTAAATAGTATTCAATAAAATTAATAAAAATACTCCAATTAGACTTATTCCAAACAATATTAAAAATAAGATTTTTAAATCTATAGTAAACATTTTAGTTGTTTTAAAATTTGTTTTTAATTTTGCATTTTTATCTGAGTTAATTTGTGCAATTTTTACATTTTGAACTTTTCCCGATTTTACAAAAATATCCACCTTTTGCCCTACTTTAAATATTTTTTCTGCATTTGGTAAGTAATCTGGAATTTCATACATAATATATTTTTTGTTTCTAATATTTGGATGAATTTTAAATTTAATATTATTAATATTATTTTTTTTATGATTTAATTTGATATACGCTAATTTTTTTATAATTATATCTGAATTATTTTTATCGGTTACATAAATTATTTTTTCTATTACTCCTTCTAAAATTTCTTTTTTGTTAAATTTTAATTTTTTTATTTTATTATTATTTTTATTTCTCTTATGTTTTTTAGATTTATTTAATTTTTTATGCTTTGTTTTAGGAATATATTTTTCTGCATTTTTTCCAAACCATTCATTATTGCGGGCTTTTTTCCAGTGTACAACCGAAACAATTTCACCCCATGAATTTTTCAAAACAAGTTTTGAATTTTTATTTTTTAGGCTGGGAAGATAATAAGAAGGAATAATAAATTCTGAATTTCCCTCTACAAAAAAACTTGGTAAAATTTTATTATTTATACTCCAATTTCTTACCCAATGTGGAAAACTTTGAGAGTTTTGCACAATTATTTTTTCCTGCCCCTTGTCTCGCCCTTCTGGATTTGGCAACACTTTTGAAATTTCAATATTTCCAAATTCTGAAAATAAAACATGTTCTTTTATTTTTATTTTTTGACGCGCAACACTATATTTTTTTATTTTTGCAAATAGTCGAATATCAATTGCGTAATTACCTTTTTTAAGCAGTTTTTCAATGTAAAATTCAAATTTATTATTTATTATTTTTGTTTCTAATTTAATATTTTTTTTAGGAATATATATCCTTATTTTGGTAATTTTGTTTGTTTCCTCATCTTTTTCATCTGAATAATTTTTAATTTTACATGCCGAAATATCTCCAAATATTTTAATTCCAAATTTTTCTTTTTTCACACTTATGCACAAGTTTTCCACATGTTGTGAATTATAATTTTTTACATCTTTTATCTCCTCTATTTCTTCTGTATTCTCTACTTCTTCTAGCTCTTCTGAAACTTTTTTAGTATAAAAATTAACTTGTGCTGGATTTGTAAAATTGTTTCGCACAAATGTATATTTTTGTCTTATATCCCTATATTCAAAACATAAATTTTTTCTCGATTCTTTTTTCCAAATATTTTTTGTAGAAAACTCTGATGCTGTAAAAATTGATTTTTTAAGTCCCTTTTCATCTTTGGCTTTATTTATACAAAATGCATCTGATATTTCTCCAGATGCGTTTCGTATAGATAAAAACAAATTTTCTTTTGCATATTTTTTAGCAGAACTTTCAACTTTTAGAGTTATAAATTGATTTGGATACAACAAAAAATTATCAG